>JANGEZ010000140.1:0-2340 GCA_031838355.1 Candidatus Methylomirabilis sp. bin48
AGGATGGCGGGGGCCAAGAGCCTCGAGGAAAAGATGAACAGCAGCAACGCCTTGGACGTGGCGCTCGGACGCCTGCTGGTGGTCGTGGAACGGTACCCGAACCTCAAAGCGGACGGGAGCTTTATCCGCCTGATGGATGAGCTGGCGGGAACGGAAAACCGATTGGCCGTCGAACGGAAGCGATACAATGATCTGGTGCAGGTCTACAATAGCCGGATTCGTAGCTTTCCAGAACGGATCGTCGCCGGACTGTTCCATTTTCAGCAGGCAAGCTACTTCCTGGTGGCTGAGTCGGCGAGAGCGGCGCCGCCAGTGGAGTTTACCAAGTGAAGCCTAACCGGCCAATACAGAGGAGAGCGCAGACCGCCCCTGCCAGGTGCGCAGATATCATCGAGGGCAGCCTGCAAGGGCTGGGTCTCGGTCGGGTGATCCATCACCTCACGCTCCTTCGAGCCTGGGACCGGGCCGTAGCAAGTCACATCAAAGAGCGAGCAAGTGTGGAGGACTTCAGGGGTGGATGCCTGTACCTCTGCGTCGAGGATCCCATCTGGCTGCATGAGCTCCACATGCTGCGTCACACGCTGAAGACGATCCTGAACGTGGAGATTGGCGAGCCGGCGATAGGCGAGATCGTGTTGAGAATCGGCCAAACCCGTCGATGCGCCCCCGCGACACGCGCCAATCGTGGTGGGCAGAGGGCTCGAGCGGTTTCACCTGCGGTCGAGGCGAGCATGGCGAAGCTCCTGGGCCCTCTCATGGATCTGCCATGTGGTGATGCCGTGCAGCGATTCTTTCAACGGTGGGCGAGGTCAGAGTGATATACCTGCGCATAAGAAGGTAATTCTGGGGAATTGCTGGTCTGTTTGGTCTATCTGGTCTATTTAGTCCAGGCCAAAACGACGAAACAGACCGAGCAGACGAGATAGACCAGATAGACGAAACAGGGATTTTCGAAGTAACTGGTATACGGCTTGCAATTTCAAGGGCCTTCGAGTAAGATATCGGCTGGTTCGTGAGAGTGAGAGTGAAGATTATTTCAGATAGAACAGATCTGATCGGGAGATCATGGTGAGTCATCAGCGAACGCTTCAGACTATAGCCACCTGCGAAGGGATAGGGATTCATACCGGCCGGTCGGTCAAGATGTCTCTCCGTCCAGCTCCGGCGAACTCCGGCGTCGTCTTCAAGCGCATCGATCTTCCCCTTACCGCCATCATCGAGGCCAACCCCGCACACATCGTCGATGTCCAGCATGCCACCACCATCGGCAAAGATGGTGTAAAGGTGAGGACCATCGAGCACCTGATGGCGGCGTTTGCGGGAACGGGGCTGGATAATGTCCTGGTAGAACTCGACAGCGAGGAGGTTCCTGCCATGGATGGCAGTGCCGCGCCGTTTGTCGAGCTGATCAGGAAAGCAGGCCTCAAACGACAGATGGTCACCAAGACGTATCTCAAGATCAAAGAGCGTTTGGTTGTCGAATCCGCTCGCTCGAGCATTCAGATCGTCCCTTCAGAGCGCCTTCAGGTCATCTATACGATGCCATTCGACCACCCGCTCCTGGGAGAACAGTCGGTCGCCTTCGACATCACCAGGGAGACGTTTGCCAAGGAGATTGCGCCTTGCCGGACGTACGGGTTCCTCAAAGACATCGAAGAGCTTCGCCGTCGCAACCTGGGCCTGGGCGGGTCGTTTGAAAATGCGATCGTGATCGGCGAGGGAGGGGTGGTGAACGGCGATCTCCGATTTCGTGACGAGTTGGTCCGCCATAAGGTTCTCGATCTGCTGGGAGACCTCTATCTCCTCGGCCGGCCTGTCCTCGGGACCGTTATCGCGCACGGTGCCGGTCACTACCTTCACACCAGGCTCGTACGGGAGATCCAGCGTCATCTGGACCTGGAGTATATCGCCCCCGTCCGCAGTGGCGTGATTGAGCGATGGGCGAGGCCGCTGCTTCAGCCGGAACGATCTCTTGAGGTTGCCCCTTTGTAATCGGACTCCCGCGCACGACCTTTCACGCCACGTACCCCGGATCGGTATCCGGGGCAGGCTTCACACCCCCACGCTGTATCATTCGGCCATGCCATGAAAAACCTCGAAATCGCCAAACTCTTTCACGAGATCGCCGACCTGATAGAGAAATCCGACGTCACATCAATACCTGGCCCCTCGATCGCCTGCTCGCCTGGACCCACAAGACCCGCCCAAGAGCCGTCTAAAATCCCTCTCGGTGTCATTGCGAGTGACCAACGGGAGCGCGGCAATCCAACCGTTCTGCTTGCCAAGCCTTAAAGAACGGTGAGGTTGACGCCGAGGCAAAGCGGCAGAAGACCAACCGCA
>JANGEZ010000141.1:0-6675 GCA_031838355.1 Candidatus Methylomirabilis sp. bin48
ATGGTCATGCCGGGGGATAACGTGAGCCTCACGGTCGAACTGATCCAGCCGATCGCCATGGAGAAGGAGCTGCGTTTCGCCATCCGCGAGGGGGGCCGCACTGTTGGGGCCGGCGTGGTGAGCGAGGTCGTGGAGTAGGGGGTAGAATTGGTAAAGATGGATAATCAGCGAATACGAATTAGGCTGAAGGCCTACGATCATCGAATCCTGGACCAGTCGGCCAGGGAGATTGTCAGCACGGCGCAACGAACGGGTGCAAGGGTATCTGGCCCCATTCCGCTACCGACAAAAATCAGTCGGTTTACGGTCTTACGCTCACCTCACATCGATAAGAAATCTCGCGAACAGTTCGAGATTCGGACGCATATTCGCCTTATGGACATCCTGGATGCGCAGCCCCAGACCGTAGACGCCCTGATGCGACTCGATCTGCCTGCCGGCGTCGACGTTGAGATCAAGCTCTAGCCACTTCTAATCATCAACTCTCAGCCTCTAGATGAAGGCTGACTGCGGAATACCCAAGGCTATTAGATATGAGTATTGGATTGCTTGGCAGAAAAGTTGGAATGACGCAATTATTTGATGAAAGCGGTGTTGCCGTCTCAGTCACTATCATCGCGGTGGGTCCGTGTCCGGTAGTACAGCGAAGGACTATCAGTACCAACGGCTATGAGGCGGTTCAGGTCGGATATCAGGCGGAACGCAAGGCCAAGAAGGTCACGAAGCCTCTTAAGGGCTACTTCGACAAGGTCAAGGTGGCTCCTCAGAAGTATCTAAGGGAGTTTCGGCTGGAGTCCACGGAGGATTCGAATTATTCTGTCGGCCAGATTCTGACCGTAAGCCTCTTCGATCTGGGAGAAAAAGTTCGAGTGACTGGTATCACAAAGGGAAAAGGGTTTCAGGGCGGGGTCAAGCGGTGGGGGTATCGTGGTGGTCCCGCTACCCATGGCTCGATGTTCCATCGAGCGCCAGGCTCAATTGGCGCATCGTCCTTTCCGTCTCGAGTCTTCAGGGGGCACCATATGCCAGGCCGGATGGGTACAGATACGATGACCGTCAAAGGGCTCAAGGTGGTAAAGGTTATTCCCGAGCAGAACCTGTTGCTAGTTCGCGGTGCAGTACCAGGGCCAGCAGGGGGCCTGGTCACGATCAGCAAGCGAGGCTAAGGCGATGGCAATCAAGGTCCAAGCTTTAGATACGAACGGCGTGAAAACAGTGGATTTCACCCTCAATGAGGCGGTTTTCGATGCCGCTGCGGTGCCGCAGCTCCTGCATGACGTTGTCAAGATGCAACTCGCGAATCGACGTCAGGGGACCGCTTCAACCCGCACACGGGCTGATGTTCGCGGGGGCGGGAGAAAACCCTGGAAGCAAAAGGGGACTGGTCGGGCCAGGGCTGGGACGAGGCGCTCACCCCTGTGGCGTGGCGGAGGGACCGTGTTTGGGCCCAAGCCTCGGAGCTATAGCTATGCAGTCCCGCGGCAGGTGCGGGCTGCGGCGCTTCGCGCTGCCCTCTCTGAGAAGGTCCGGGCCGGGCAGTTTATGGTGCTGGACAATCTCTCACTGGAGGATCCAAGCACCAAAGCATTTAAGGCGCTGCTGGAGAAGTTAGGTGTTGCTGGGCGAGCCTTGATCATCACAGAACGAGTTCAGCGAGACGATGCGACTTCCAAGTCGTGTCGCAATCTGCCCTATCTTACGCTTTTACCGACCGAGGGGCTGAACGTGTACGATATCTTGAGGCATGATATCCTTATTATGACCAAGAATGCGGTGAGCGTAGTAGAAGAGGCGTGGAAGCCATGAAAGAATCATATCAGATCATCCGACGTCCTCTTATCACCGAGAAGGGTACAGATTTGAAGGAGCACAACAACCAGTACCTTTTCGAGGTAGCCCGAGGTGCGAATAAGATCGAAATCAAGCGTGCGGTCGAATCGCTGTTTCGGGTAAAGGTACTGTCTGTGCGGACGCTTACCGTCAATGGCAAAAAGAAACGGGTAGGCCGCTTTATTGGTCATACGCCAGGCTGGAAGAAGGCGGTGGCGACCCTGAAAGTTGGGGAAAGTATCGAGTTCTTCGAGGGAGTATAGATGCCGATCCGAGCATATAAGCCGACATCTGCAGGCAGGCGCTTCCAGACGGTTCTGGTGTACGATGATGTGACTAAGGCTACCCCGGAGAAGACACTTCTCCGTCCGCTCGTCAAGGGTGGGGGACGAAACAGTGCCGGTAGACTCACTGTGCGGCATCGTGGGGGCGGACACAAGCGTCAGTACCGCCTCATTGATTTCAAGCGCGACAAAGCCGGGGTCCCCGCAAAGGTGGCGTCGATCGAGTACGATCCGAATCGCTCTGCGCGAATCGCTCTCCTGCACTACGCGGATGGAGAGAAGCGGTACATCGTTGGTCCTCTGGGCCTTCAGGTCGGTGAGCAGGTGATGTCCGGCCGCGATGCCGAGGTCAAGATCGGCAACGCCCTCCCATTACGCAAGATCCCAGTCGGCATGACGCTTCATAACCTTGAGTTGAAGCCTGGCAAGGGAGCTCAACTGGCCAGAAGCGCTGGATCTGGTGTACAATTTTTGGCCAAAGAGGGTGACTACGGTTTGGTGAAGCTTCCCTCTGGAGAGGTACGTCGGATCAGTCTTGATTGTATGGCGGTTATAGGCCAGGTAGGGAACCTGGACTACGAGAAAGTCTCGTTAGGGAAGGCTGGTCGGTCCCGGTGGCTAGGCGTCAGGCCGGCAGTTCGTGGAGTGGCCATGAACCCTCATGACCACCCAATGGGTGGCGGTGAGGGTAAATCCTCCGGTGGTCGCCATCCATGTAGTCCATGGGGTAAACTAGAACGAAAGACCAGAAAGAAGAGAAAGGCATCAGATCGCTTCATTATGAAGCGCAGAAAATAGGGGTTGCAGTCTATGTTTCGAGCCTTGGTTGGGAATACATGGAGCCTGGAGCTCGAAACCTGAAATTCGAAACTACTCACGGAGGCTAGCGTGGCACGATCACTAAAAAAGGGTCCGTACGTGGATCCTAAGCTACTAAAGAAGATCGAGGTGATGAACGATGGGAGGGAGAAGAAGATCGTCAAATCCTGGTCGAGGCGTTCCGTTATCCTTCCCGAGTTCGTTGGCCACACGCTGGCGATTCACAACGGCAAGAAATTTATCCCGATTTACATTAGCGAGAACATGGTTGGGCACAAGCTGGGGGAGTTTTCTCCAACTAGAACCTTCCGTGGACACGGGTCGCATACGGCGCGTTCTTCTGCGCTAAAATAAGGGGGTAGTATCGAGCATGGAATGTCGCGCAGTTGGCCGTTTCATCGGAATTCCGGCACGGAAGGCGAGGCTCGTCGTTGATCTGATTCGCGGTTGCGGCATTAGTCAGGCCATCGACACCATGAGGTTCACGAAAAAGTATGCCGCCAAGGTTGTGGAGAAGATTCTCAAGTCGGCGCTGGCTAATGCGCAACATAACCATGGAGCGAAGAACGTTGATCGACTGTTCGTGAAGGAGGCCTTTGTGAATCAGGGTCCGACCACGAAGCGGTTCCGGCCTCGCTCCTTGGGACGGGCAAATACTATAAGGAAACGAAGTAGCCACATCACTATCGTCCTCACGGAGAAGGAATCTGCCCGATGAATCCATGCTTGCGAAAGGATGGAATGAGCCAGGCTCCAGTGAGGCTTAGTTCGAGCGAGATGGCGGAGGCGTAATGGGACAGAAGGTACATCCTATAGGATTTCGACTGGGCTTTATCAAACCATGGCGGTCCAGGTGGTTTGCTACGAAGGGGTATGCAGATGCTCTGCATGAAGACCTCAAATTCCGGAGCTTCATCAAGGATCGCGTCTATCACGCTGGAGTGTCTGGGATCGATATTGAGCGAAAGGCAGATCAGATTCGTATTATAATACATACCGCGAGGCCCGGTATTATCATCGGGAAGAAGGGTTCTGAGGTCGACAAGCTGAAAGTCGCCCTCTCCGGTATGTCTAAAAAGCCGATTCAGTTGGATATCGTCGAGGTTCGCAGGGCGGAGTTGGACGCTCAGTTGATCGCCGAGCAGGTAGCTTCTCAATTGTTGCGCCGGGTTGCCTACAGGCGCGCCATGAAAAAGACGGTGCAATCCTCGATGCGGCTAGGGGCTCAGGGAGTTCAGATTGTATGCGCCGGGCGGCTGGCCGGGGCAGAAATTGCCCGCAAGGAGCGATATCGCGAGGGGCGGATGCCATTGAGTACCATGCGAGCCGACATCGACTTCGGGTTCACTCAGGCCAAGACCACGTATGGGCTGATTGGGGTCAAGTGCTGGGTGTATCATGGGGAGGCAACTCCTGAGACAGTGGCGGCTCAACCGGAACGAGATCTGCCTCAAGATCGACAGCGGCGGCCGAAGGGGCCTGCCCTGGTGCAGAGCTAGAACGCGATGCTGATACCTAAGCGAGTTAAATTCCGGAAACAGCACCGCGGTCGGCGATCAGGACTCGCCATTCGGGGATCGACTTTGGCGTTTGGCGCATATGGCCTGAAGGCGCTGGAAGCTGCCTGGATTACCAACCGTCAGATCGAGGCCGCCCGTCGAGCGATCACCCATCATGTCAAGCGGGGAGGCAAGGTATGGATTCGAGTCTTCCCGGATAAACCGATAACGAAAAAGCCGGCGGAGACCCGGATGGGTAAGGGAAAGGGTGCGCCGGAAGGATGGGTGGCGGTAGTCAAGCCTGGCCGTGTCCTCTGCGAGATGGAGGGGGTTACTGAGGCAACGGCTAAGGAGGCAATGCGCCTTGCTGCGCATAAACTCCCCATAGCCACACGGTTTGTGTCCCGTACGATGGTGGCGGGCTGAGATGACGATGGATTTCATGGATGCGAAGGCGTTTCGTGAACTGAGCGCGGAAGAGTTAGAGCAGAAGATCCGCGACGTGAGAGATGAACTCTTCAAGTTGAAGCTGAGGGCGTCAGCGGCGCAGCTTGAGAACCCGGCGCGTATCCGGCGACTTCGCCGGGAAGTCGCCATCGGAGAGACGGTGCGGACAGAGTCTTTGCGTAAACAGGTATCACTAAGGGTGGAGCGAACACCATGACCGAGCAGGAGAAGAAAGGTCGTCGGAAGACCTTGGCGGGGGTCGTGGTAAGCGACAAGATGCAAAAGACTGTCGTCGTGATGGTCGAGCGGATTGTTCGTCATGACGCCTATAGTAAAATGGTCCGCCGCCGGACAAAGGTCAAGGCCCACGACGAGGAGGGGCGTTGCGGGATGGGGGACAAGGTCGCCATTGAAGAGGCTCGGCCCCTGAGTAAAGATAAGCATTGGCGGGTGACAGAAATTCTGGAGAAGGCGGTAGTCTAGAAACAGGGTATAGCGTGTAGGGTATAGGGTGAAGACTCCTGTAGCATTCTTTGCCTTTTACCCTTAACCCTCAACCCTCAACCCTAAACCCTGGTGTACTTATGATCGGCTTACGAACAATCATGGAGGTGGCCGACAATTCCGGCGCCAAGCGAATCTCCCTGATCAAGGTGCTGGGAGGATCGAAGAAGCGGTACGCCCGCTTGGGCGACGTCATCGTCGCGAACGTTAAAGAGGCGGTCCCGGAGGGTTCGGTGAAGAAGGGCGAGGTAGTAAAAGCGGTGGTGGTCAGGACGGCGAAAGAGATGCGGCGCAAAGATGGCTCTTACATCAAGTTCGATCGAAACGCCGCCGTACTCCTGAACGAGCAGAACAACCCGATTGGTACCAGAATCTTTGGTCCGGTTGCCCGAGAGCTGCGTGAAGCTCGGTTCATGAAGATTATCTCCCTGGCGCCAGAGGTCGTGTAAGATGGCGCTGGCTGAATCTGTGAGGGCATGATGGCGGTGGGACAGGGGCTTCATGTCAAGAAGAATGATCTGGTTGCCGTAATCGCTGGGAAGGACAAGGGGAAGCGGGGTAAGGTTCTGAAGGTGATCCCCAAGACCATGCGGGCCTTGGTGGAAAAGGTCAATCTCGTCAAGCGGCATACCAAGCCGGGGGCGACCTCAAAGCAGGGGGGAATCCTTGAACGTGAGAACCCTATGCACGCGTCGAATCTGATGTTGGTGTGCAATAAATGCGACCGCCCTGTCCGTGTCGGCGTTAGTCGCCTCGCCGACGGCAAGAAGGTGCGAGTCTGCAAAAAGTGTGGCGAGACAGTTGGTTAGGGGAAGATTGATGGCAGACGAGAGCAAAACCAAAAAGAAAGAGAAGTCGGACGTGAAGGAGTCTCGCGCGGAGTCTCGCACCCTGCCACGACTCCGCGAGCGCTTTCGTGATGTGATCGCTCCTGCTCTCATGAAGCAGTTCAGGTATAAGAATGTCTGGCAGGTTCCACGCCTCTCTAAGGTCGTCATCAATATGGGACTGGGAGAGGCTGTAGCTAACGTGAAGGTGATCGACATCGCGATCGAGGAGCTCTCGGTCGTGACGGGACAGAAGCCAATCGTAACGCGTGCCAGGAAATCTGAGGCAGGATTCAAGCTTAGGGAGGGGATACCTATTGGTTGTAAGGTCACCCTGCGCGGGGATAGGATGTACGAGTTCCTCGATCGGTTCGTGAGTGTCGCGCTGCCACGAATTCGGGACTTCAGGGGTGTGCCGGCGAAGTCGTTCGATGGCCGTGGCAATTACAATCTGGGTGTGAGGGA
>JANGEZ010000142.1:0-4308 GCA_031838355.1 Candidatus Methylomirabilis sp. bin48
CCCATGACCGCCATACGGCCTAAAGCCTCCTACCCCCGTGGCGGTCTCCGCTTCTGTCTTTTGTTCGCCTGCTACACTGTGGCGATCTTTCTTCTCCTGTACGCCCTGCACGTCCCCGTCGTCGTCCCCTTCACCCGCGTGATCGCTTGGCTGAGCCACACGATTCTCCAGATCTTGGGCGCCAACGCCTGGGTGGCCGGCGCCTCCGTCGGCATCCCCGGCTTTGCGGTCGAGATCAAGAATAACTGTAACGCCATCTATGAGATCGGCCTCTATGGGGCCGCCGTGGTCGCCTACCCCGCCTCCTGGCGTGAGCGGACACTCGGATTCGCGCTGGGCGCGGCTCTGCTCTATCTTGCGAATCTCGTCCGTGTCCTGGCCCTGATCGGCCTCGGTCGCTATTTTCCGGGAGGATTTCACCTTGCCCACCTCTACCTCTTCCAGGCCCTCTTCCTCGGCCTCGTCGCCGCCTGCTGGCTTACCTGGCTTAGTCGGCTTCGCCACATCGCTTAGGGGCGTCTGGCGAGGCGTGCTCCTGCGGGCGAGCGTCCTCTTTGTCCTCCTGGCCCTGCTGTGGCTTCTCCTCGCGCCCCTCTACGCCCACTTCTTGGTCGCTCTTGCCCGTCCCCTGATCCCCTCCATCGAGTCCTCCCCAGGCACCCGCTATCGCGTAGAGGAAACCCGAATCATTGCCGAGCGCCCCATCCTGATGCAGACCGTCGAGAAGGTCATGGCCACCCGCCAACAGATCCGCGACACCGCAGGCGACTACCCTCTGGCGCTGCTGGCCGCGCTCGTGTTCGCGACACCCGCCTGGTCGCTTCAGCGACGGGGCAAGGTCTTCGCCATAACCGTGGGTCTGCTCATCTTCACCCAGTATCTCTCCCTCCTTGTCAATATCGAATACACCAAGCTGTGGCCTCAGCAGACCGCCGCAGGCATCGTGGTCTCACTCGACTACTCGAAGGCGAAGATGATCGTCTTCGACTGGCTCTACGCCTTCACCGAGTTCACGGGGCGGGGCCTCTTTGCGCTCTTGCTCTACTTCGGGGCGATCGCCCTGGTGTGGGGACGGCCGGAGCGAGGGGTGTTTCTTCCCTCGGTCGGCCGCAACGATCCCTGCCCCTGTGGCAGCGGGCTGAAGGCGAAGCGGTGCTGTTGGGGGAGGTGAGGGACTACGTCCCAGACATCTGAGGTGTGGTCTGTCCGTTCCCTTCTGAGAGCTCCGTTGTCGCGCCATCAAGCCGTATTGTGGTTGACTAGGCTTCGAGATCTTGCGCCGCCGAGGATTTCCCGCGGAGAGGCGTAGACCAACGACTTCACGCGGGCACTTCACATACGACCAACACGTTTTCCTTCAAGGGGTTGACATCCCATATTCTGTCCTCCATAATGGAAGAAAAATGGAGGATAGGAGGATAGAATGGCTACACTGAATGTCAAGAATCTGCCGGACTCGCTATATAAAAAGCTCCGGGCGCGCGCCAAACGTGATCGGCGGTCATTGGCTCAGGAGATCATCCAGATCCTGACTCAGGCCACTGAAGAGCCGACCGCTCTCTCAATCCTCGACCTGAAGGGCCTTGGTAAGGAGCGCTGGCGTGATCGAGACCCGACCGCATTCGTGGAACAGGAGCGCCGTTCTTGGGATTGATGGATGATATCGGGGATGGCCCCGTGGGACTCGACACCGTTATTTTCGTCTACTTCATCGAAGAACATCCACGGTTTCTGCCTCTGCTTGAGCCTATCTTTGTCGCTATTGACGCCGGCGCCCTCGAGGGTGTCACCTCTGATGTAACGCTGCTTGAGACACTGGTGGGTCCGTATCGTGCCGGCGATATTTCGCTGGCTGAGCGCTACGAGGCGATCTTGACCAGAAGCCGCGGCATCCGCCTGGTTGAGCTGCGCCACTCTGTCATACGTACTGCCGCACAGCTTCGAGCCGGTCTTCGGATGAAAACGCCGGATGCCCTTCAGCTCGCAGCCGCACTGGTGTCGAATTGTGTGGTGTATCTCACGAACGACAGGGATCTTCCGCCCGTACCCGGTCTTCGAATTTTGCAGCTACACGACTATCTACCAACACCATAACGCTGTCAGATGCGGCAGTGACGTCTCGTGTAAGCGATCGGCTGTCAGCCATCGGCAAACCACGAAGGCCAAATAACAGGTTGTGACAGATACTGGTGTCAGCAATTGTGCCGTGAGTCTTTCCCCCTGCTTGTGCTGCACGCTGACCGCGACCGCGTCCAGACACATGTGGACTCGCACGATCTCACCCGCCTGTGCCCCCGCGCGCAAGAAACGCAATAAACGCTGCACGCGTTTTCCCGCGACTTTCCGCTTGACAGCGGGATCGAAGAAGGCTATCACACTATGCCTAATCTTCGTGAGGGATCTCCGCCGCCGGCCTTGCCCTTTACCTTCCAGGGCCCGCGAGGGAAGGGCTTTTCCTGTTGCGCAGCGTGGCGGTTTATGGCTGTTTTTCACGTGACTTATCACGCAGTTTCAACTATATTAAGCCGCGACTTTCACTGATCGACCACTTCGAAAAGGTAGAAGGAGAACTGTGTGACTGACCAGACGGATTCGGTGTCTGTGACCCCTTACGGTATCCCACCTGAACAGGGCCTTTACGACCCCGCCTACGAGCATGACGCCTGCGGCGTCGGTTTCGTGGTAGACATCAAGGGTCGTAAGTCCCACGCTATCATCCAGCAGTCGCTGACGATCCTGAAGAACCTGCTTCATCGTGGCGCATGCGGCTGCGAGCCGAATACGGGCGATGGCGCCGGCATCCTCATTCAGATGCCCCACGCCTTTCTCGTCCGCGAGTGCGCCAAGATCGGGATCACCCTGCCTACGCCGAGACAGTACGGCGCCGGGCTGGTCTTCCTGCCCACTGACCCTTCGCAGGCCGCAAAATGCCAGGCGATCTTCGAGGAGCTGATCCTGGAAGAGGGGCAGACGCTCCTGGGGTGGCGGGACGTGCCGACCGACGACTCGCTGATCGGCCCCAGCGCCAAGGCCGCCGAGCCAACCTTCAAGCAGATCTTCATCGGCCGCAACCCCGCCATCCAGGACGACCGGGCGTTCGAACGGAAGCTCTACGTGATCCGCAAGCAGGTCGAACATGTGGTCTACGGCTCGGCCCTGCCGCAGCGGAAGCTCTTCTATCTGCCAAGCCTCTCCTCGAATACGCTGATCTACAAGGGGATGCTTTCGGCGGATCAGATCGAGACGATCTTCCCGGACATCATGGACCCGGCCGTCGAATCGGCGCTGGCGCTGGTTCACCAGCGCTTCTCCACCAACACCTTCCCCTCCTGGCCGCTGGCCCACCCGTATCGGTATATGGCGCATAATGGCGAGATCAACACGCTGCGCGGCAACATCAACTGGATGCGCGCCCGCGAGGCGCTGTGCGAATCCGAGCTACTGCCAGACCTCAAGAGGATCTTTCCGATCGTGCTAGAGGGTGGAAGCGACTCGGCGATCTTCGACAACGTCCTGGAGTTCCTGGTCATGGCCGGGCGTTCCCTGCCCCACGCCGTCCTCATGATGATCCCGGAGGCCTGGAGCGGTCACGAATCGATGAGCGAGGAACGCAAGGCCTTCTACGAGTACCATAGTTGCCTGATGGAGCCATGGGATGGGCCGGCCTCGATTGCCTTTACCGACGGGACGGTGATCGGAGCGGTGCTGGACCGTAACGGGTTACGCCCGTCGCGCTACTACGTCACGAAGGACGGCCTGGTAGTCATGGCCTCCGAGGTGGGGGTGCTGGACATCCCGCCAGAGAATGTGCTGATTAAAGAGCGCCTGCACCCCGGTCGGATCTTTCTGGTGGATACCGCCCAGGGGAGGATCATCGACGATACCGAACTGAAGCGCGCCGTTGCCGCTGAGCACCCGTATCGGGAGTGGCTTGAGGCGAACCTGGTCTCGTTGGAGGAGCTGCCGGCGCCCTCACACGTTCATGAGCCGGATCACGAGACGGTACTACAGCGGCAGCAGCTCTTCGGCTACACCCACGAAGACCTGCGTCTCCTGATCGGGCCGATGGCCATGAAGGGTGAGGAGCCGGTCGGATCTATGGGGACCGATACACCGCTCGCCGTCCTCTCCAACCGTCCGCGTTTGCTCTATGATTATTTCCAGCAACTCTTTGCCCAGGTGACCAACCCCCCGCTGGACGCGATCCGGGAAGAGTTGGTGACTCAGATGGCGACTTCCATCGGGCCGGAACGGAACCTGCTCAAACCGGAGTCTGAAAGCTGCCGGCAGATCAAATTGAAGACGCCG
>JANGEZ010000143.1:0-5796 GCA_031838355.1 Candidatus Methylomirabilis sp. bin48
ACTTCCCGCCCCCTCGATCATGATGACTTCGTACAGGCTGGCCAGGCGCTCGTAGCTCGTCCTGACGAAGCGGAACAACTCCCTGGTGCGGGTGAAGTAGTCTCCCGCGTCATGGCTGCCCAAGACCTTCCCATGCACGATGATCTGCGAGCGATTATCCGCCTCGGGCTTGAGGAGGATCGGATTCATGTCTACATGCGGAATCAGGCCACAGGCATACGCCTGCAGGACCTGCGCCCGCCCCATCTCCCCCCCCTCGACGGTGACGAAGGAGTTCAACGACATGTTCTGGGACTTGAAGGGCGCCACCCGCACCCCTGCCCGATGCAGCAGCCGGCAGAGCCCGGCAACCATAACGCTTTTGCCGACGTCAGAGGCCGTCCCCAGGACGGCCAACGCTCGAGCCCGTCTAGCCATGGCCGCAGAGCTCATCGCCTCGAATCTGACGCGCCGCTTCGGCTGACATCGCGCCAGGAAACAGGTCGGGGTGAAGGATTCTCGCCAACAGTTCGAGGCTATCCACGAGGCGAGGACCGGAGCGGCTGAAATAGGCGCTCCCGTTGACCGCATAGACCCGACCGCCCTTGACAGCGGGCAAATCGGCCCATTCCGGCAACCTCGTGAGGAGTGGCAACTCTCGGATGTTCCGCTCCAGATCGAAGCCGCAGCCCATCAGGATGACGACCTCTGGAGCATATCGGACCACCCGCTCCCACGTGATCGGAACTGACGGCTTCCCTTTCCTGCCCAGCCCGTCGATTCCACCTACCAGCTCCACCATCTCCGGGACCCAGTGACCCGCCGCGTAGATGGGATCGACCCACTCCACGCAAAAGGCCTTTGGTCGCTCGGTCGCACCGGCTACCCGGGAGATCACCTGATCGATCTGTGATTGAAGGTCCCCGACCAGGGATGCGGCCCGCTCCCTTCTGCCGGTCTCCTCCCCCACCCGGCGGATGTCTTGCAGGACGTCGCCCAAGAGCAGCGGGGAAAGGGAAAGCAGATGCGGCCGGCTGTCGAGCTGTTCCACTGCCCGCTTGACCTCCCGATATGGAACAGCGCAGACATCACAGAGTTCTTGCGTCAAGATTAGGTCTGGGTCAGCCTCTCGCAGCCGATCCAGGTCGATGGTGTAGACCCCCTCACCGCGGCGAAGTCTCTCCCGCACTGTTCGGTCGATCTCGAAGCTGCTGAGTCCGGATGAATCGAAGACCGATCGAATGATAGTGGGCTTGGATGTCGCGTCGGGCGGGAAATCGCATTCGTGGCTGACCCCATAAAGCTGGTCACCCAGTCCCAGGGCATAGACGATCTCGGTCGCACTTGGCAGTAATGAGCAGATTCGCATGCGGGCCGCTCCTCCACAATAAAAAACCCCAATCCTCTGAGGAGGAGTGGGGTTTTCATTCCCAAACCGGACGGTGAACCTGCGCCGCGGTCAACTCGTAACGCGACAAGGCCGCCCTCCCCCTCGGAAGGTCATCAGCACCTCGGGGCTGGGCAGGTCTCCTGGCTCGCGGCTTACCTTACTCTCTGCGCCTTCCCAGTGAAATACAGAGTAGAGGGTAAGCACCCTAACCCCTAGTCTTTCACCAGTGGCGTTCAGCAGATTTCAACGCCGCTTACAGTTGCGGGGCAGCAACGGCCTAGCCCTCCACGCTCCGGGTGTAGGGCTTCACCGTTTTCCCTATTTCCGCCATCGGCGGACCCAGCCTCATCCTAACTCTAGCGGGACGGGGTATATCTAATCCCACGCTTACCCCCAGTGTCAAGAAAATAAGGCCCATTCCTGTGACGGGCCATTTCAAACCCCAGATCGAACAGCGCACCAATGGGAATTGCACTCAACGGGTGGGCCGATGGCGAGCGTCAATTCGCTTGACCACTACCGTCCATCTCCGAGCCCTGCGATAACGAGAAAGACGATTTCTGACAACTCGATCGCGGCGCCGTAGACGTCACCCGTGAGACCGCCGAGGCGACGCTTTAGCCACAGACCCATCCCCAGCGCAACGACGAGCGCGGAAACTCCTGGCACGATGACGTGCACGCCCGTCCAGGCTACCAAGGCCGACGTCAGGCACGTCGCCACGGCAATATGAAGCGGGCGCCCGTGCCCGTGGAAGGGCCTCCCAAGGCCTTCGACCCGCGCGTACGGGAAGAAGATCACCAGTGGAATCACCGCCCATCGTGCCAGAATGGGAAAGGCGAACAGCTGCCATACGGCGTCATGCCGGAGCACCGCCATGACGGTGAACACCTTCGCGATCAAAAATAGGCAGAGGGCCGCAGCTCCGTGGGCTCCGATGCGGCTGTCTCTCATGATTGCGAGCATGCGCTGGTGATCCCCACGTCCCCCGCCAAGAGCGTCAAATACGTCGGCTAGCCCGTCCAGGTGAAGGCCGCCCGTAAGCGCCGCAAGGAGCGCGACAAGGCCAACTGCCACCAGGTCTGCGGACAGATAGCCTCGCAAGAGCCGCTCCGTTCCGACAAGCGCGAGTCCCAGCGCCATCCCGACGATGGGAAACCACGATAGCGAACGACCTAAGTCGGCATCTTCGACTAGCGCATTCTTCACCGGCAGTCGTGTCAAGAAACCGAAGGCGATGGTGAGCGATCGAAGCATTTTAATCACGGCGAAGATGAACGCAGGCGGGCGAGACGCCAGAGCAGCTCGCAGTCAATGGGCGCTCAAACCGCAGCGTCCAATCGGTCATACTCGGCCTGCCTCGGTGGAAGAAACAGCAGAGCGCTGTGACAAGAAGGCTCTTCCCCACGGACGATGCTCTGTGCCTTAGCCCATGATCATGGGCGCTAGCAGCGGCCCAGCTCCTGACGGAGAGCGCCCATGAGACGCTCACGTTCGGCTTCAGGCCTCGCCGCGAGACGGATGTAGCCGGGCAACCCGAACGAGCGACAATCTCGCACTAGAATGTGGTGGGTGGCGAGCAACCGGTCCCGCAGTGAGGAGGCCCCGCCAGTCCGCACGATAAGAAATCCCGTCGTAGAGGGTACCGGATCGAGGCCCAGCCCGCGGAGCAGCTCGGCCAGCTTCGAGCAGTCGGCGAGGAGTGTCGCGCGGCTCCAATCCACGAAGTCCGTCGCCCGGCAAGCCGTAATGGCTGCAGCCTGGGCCAGGGCGCTCGTCGTCCAGGCAGCCCGATACTCCTCGACGTGGCCCACGATATTTGGCGTAGCGACCAGGTAGCCCACTCGGATGCCCGGAATGGCATGGTCCTTGGTCATCGAGCGGACGCAGATGACGTTCCCTGGCAGCCTGGCCTGAACATCAGAGAACCGCTCGCTGAGGGAAAGGAACGCCTGGTCGAGGACGATAACCACGGCGGGGTTCGCCTCAGCGAGCCCTGCCACGTCGTTGGCCGGAATCGAGATCCCGGTGGGCGTATTGGGTGCACACAGGTAGAGCACCGTGGCCTCATCCTCGCGGACTAGCCTTTCAACGGCCTGGAGATCGATGGCAAACGCATCGCTGGACGTCGCTCTCCACTCGTGGACCCGACCACCCGCCCGCTCTGCGGCAGTGCGGAACTCACAGAAGGTTGGTTCTACGATGACGACGCCGGTGCCAGGCCGAACAAGCACGTGTGCCAGTGTCCACAGCAGCTCCGATGAACCATTCCCCAGAGCGACTTGGGCGGGGTCGACGCCGAGCAATGACGCGATCGCCACTCGCGCCTCGCGTGCCGTAGGGTCCGGGTATTGATCGATTGGAGCAGACCGCACGGCTTCAACCACCTCGCGGCACGGCCCATAGGGATTGCAGTTTACGCTGAAGTCGAGAACATCAGCGGGTTCGATACCGAGGGTGCGAAGCTCAGCATGGAGGAAGCCGCCATGAACCCGTCGGTCGGTGCTTACCGCGCCCAGGCTACCCAAGAGAGGCATAACGGGCTCCTATGGCAGCGGCGAGCAACGCGACGGCGAGGGCGGCGCAGAACATGACGACGCGCCACGCTACGTCAATGGTGGCGATCCCATGACCCACGACAGGATCCCCGAGCCGGTACGATCCCTTCTTCTCCAGCTCCACACCCAGGAGACCGGCCATCGCCGCCATAGGACGACCGGCATTCGGACTCTCCGTGCTTCCTCCGTCTCGCCAGAGCACGCGCCAACCACGAAGCGCATCCTTGCCGGAGAGCCAACCGGCGACGAGCAAGAGCCCCGCGGTCAGTCGGGCCGGGATCAGGTTCAAGAGGTCGTCGAGCCGTGCGGCCGCTTTGCCGAGGTACTCGTATCGGCCGTGGTAGCCGATCATGGCGTCAAGCGTATTCACGCCCCGGTAGAAAACGGCTCCGGGAAGTCCGAATAAGACGTAATAAAAAAGTGGTGCTACGAAGCTGTCCGACGTGTTCTCCGCAAGCGACTCTACCGTCCCGGCGACCAGGAGCGACGCATCGAGGCTGGACGCGTCCCGACTGCACAGACTCCGAAGGTTTTGGCGAGCCCGACTGATCTGGCCGGCTGCCAGTGCGTCACGCACCTGAACCGCGGCGCGGCCAAGAGCTCGCAAGGCGAACATCGGCTTGAGCAGCACGGTCGCAGCCGCGAACTCGAGGAGAGGCCACCGTGCGGTGGCCAAGAGGAGCGCTGCGCTCGCCATGGCAAAACTTGCTGGGATGGCAATCGTGACAAACAAACCGAAGAGAAACTGGCTGACGGCGCCCTCGCGAGGGGCGAGCCGCAGCAGGAATGACGCCGTATTCCCCAGCCACGCGACGGGATGGATGGCGTTGGGAGGCTCGCCACAGAGTACGTCAAGCACGACCGCCACCGCGAACGCAGCGAAGGACGGCTCCAGAGCTATTGAGAAACTAGGCGCCACTATCGCTCACCCCCGCCGCCGTGAACGTCGCCATTTCGCGAAGGATGCATAGCGATGCCTCGACGAGATTCATGGCGAGCGCCGCACCGGTGCCTTCGCCTAAACGCAGGTCCAGATCAAGCAGGGGCTCAATGCCGAGTGCCTGGAGCACGAGCCGGTGCCCGACCTCCACAGAGCGGTGCGAGGAAATGAGGTAGCCTGCCGTGAGGGACGCGATCCGCGTCGCGGCGAGCGCTGCGGCGCCGCAGATGAATCCATCGACGACTATCGGGACCCCAGACGCCGCTCCGCCCAAGACCACGCCGGCAAGCCCGGCGATCTCAAATCCCCCGACCTTGGCCAGGGCATCGATGCCATTCTGTGGATCAGGACGGTTGACCACGAGCCCCCGTCGAATGACGTCGATCTTTCGCTTGAAGGCCACGTCATCAATCCCGGTGCCTCGGCCCGCGACTTCCTCCGCAGGTGCTCCTGTGAACACCGCGGCCAAGGCGCTCGCGGCGGTCGTGTTGCCAATGCCCATGTCGCCAATGCCCAGAAGGGTCACCCCGTCCCGCACCAGCTCCTCCGCGATCTGAATGCCGACTTCGACCGCCTCGACAACCTCTTCTCGCGTCATCGCGGGCTCCTTCGTGAAGTTGCGCGTGCCGGGCCCGATGCGGTGTGCCCGGATCTCGGGGACCGCGGGGAGCGGCACCTTCACGCCCATGTCCACGACCACGACCCGGGCACCGGCAAGCTGCGCTAACACATTGATCGCCGCACCTCCGCATGCAAAGTTGAGAAGCATCTGACCGGTGACCTCTTGTGGATAGGCGCTGACGCCCTCCTCGGCCACGCCGTGGTCAGCCCCCATAACCACGATGGCCTTCTGGGGAGGATCAAGCGCGCTCGTGCGGCGAATTGCCGCCACTTGGCAGGCAAGGTCCTCGAGTCGACCGAGACTCCTC
>JANGEZ010000144.1:0-2375 GCA_031838355.1 Candidatus Methylomirabilis sp. bin48
CTCACGGATGCTTAAGGGAGATCGCCTCAACGACATTTGCCACATCCTCACAGCGGTCGGTCACGCCTTCCAGCAATTCGTAGATCTCCTTCCACTTGGTCACCTCGAGGATCGGTCGCTCTCCTTCGAAAAGGTCGGCGATGGCACGCCGGTACAGATCATCTGCCGCGTTCTCCAACCGATTAATCTCGACGCAGATCTCCTCCACTCCGACGAATCTAGGCAGGTGCTCGATCGCCTTCACGACCTGCTCGGCCGATGCCATAATGAGGGCCACCATCTCGCGAGATTCGGGCGTCGGCTGCTCGACCTTATAGAGCACCATCCTGGAGGCGGTCGCTTCGATGAAGTCCACGACGTCATCGAGGGCTGACGTCAGAGCGTGAAGATGCTGCCGGTCGATGAACGGAATGAAGGTGAGGTTCAGCCGCTTCATGATCTGGTGGGTAATCGCGTCGCCCTCGTGCTCAACCTCTCTGACCTTCTGCCACTTCCCCACGGGATCGGTGTAGTCCTCGAACATGGCCTGCAGAGACTTGGCGGCCTGCAGCAGGTTGTGCGCCGAGGATTCTATTAGGCTGAGAAACTCCTGCTCTTCCGGCATCAGCATCAGCCTGTGGGCTGCCGTTCGGTCAGTTCCCGGGAGTTCCGGTGAGATACCGGTCGTATGTCTCAAGCCTTTTCGTATCTCTTTGTCGCCCCGTTCCCGAATATCCTCACCCCGAACGATATAGACGACATCCTCTGCGATATTGGTCGCGTGATCGGCAATCCGTTCGAGGTGGCGAGATATCAGCACCAGGTCCAAGGCCCTGGGAACCGTGGTGGGATCGCTGATCATATAGTTGAGGAGTTCTCGGAAGACCTGGTCCCGCAAGAGATCGACGGAATCGTCCGATTCGATGACGATCCTGGCCAGTTCCGGGTCTTGTGCCACAAAAGCATCCAGGCTTTTCTTCACCATCTCTTGACAGAGTTGGGCCATCCGCGGGATATCGACGAGCGGTGTGAGTAGCGGTTGGGCGATGAGCGACAAAGTTGCCCGGGCGATGTTGACCGCCAGGTCGCCGATCCGCTCGATGTCGCTATTGATCTTGATGGCGACGGCAATGAAGCGGAGGTCGCCGGCCATCGGCTGGTGCAAGGCCAGGAGGGTGAAGCAGCGTTGATCGGTCTCGATACAGGACTGGTCCATCTCCTCCTCGTGGGCGAAGACCTCCTGGACCAACGCCTCGCTCCTTTCCATCAGCGCCTTGACGCTCTTGACGATCATCGTCTCGGCCAGGCCGCCCATGGCCAGCAGGCGTTCCTTCAGCTCTTGTAATTGCTCGTCGAAATGCCGCTGTATAGTTTTCATGCGCTGTCCTAGCCGAACCGGCCCGTGATGTAGTCTTCAGTTTGTTTTTTGGAGGGTTTCACGAACAGGCGCTTGGTCAAATCATACTCTACCAGTTGCCCCAGGTACAGGAAGGCGGTGTAATCCGAGACCCGGGCCGCCTGCTGCATATTGTGGGTAACGATCACGATCGTGTACTGTTGCTTCAGGTCGGCCATCAGCTCTTCGATCTTTCCCGTTGCAATCGGATCCAGCGCGGAGCACGGTTCGTCCATCAAGAGGACCTCCGGTTCTACGGCAATAGCCCTGGCGATGCACAGTCGCTGCTGTTGTCCCCCTGACAGACTGAGCGCGCTACTGCGGAGGCGATCCTGGACCTCGTTCCAGAGGGCGGCTGCCCGCAGACTCCTTTCCACAATCTCATTCAGCGTCGACTGTCCGCGTACACCGAGGATCCTTGGCCCATAGGCGACATTATCATAGATCGTCTTCGGAAAGGGATTCGATTTCTGGAACACCATGCCTACGCGTTGGCGGAGCTCCGTGATTTCCAGGGCCGGGTCATGGATGTCGATTCCGCCGATCCGGATGGTTCCGCTGACTGTCACCCCGTCGATGAGGTCGTTCAGGCGGTTCAGACATCGCAGGAGCGTCGTCTTCCCGCACCCCGATGGCCCGATGAAGGCCGTGACCTGATGCTTGGGGATATCGAGGCTGATATCCTGGAGGGCGAGCTTCTCTCCGTACTTGAGGGTTAACTTCCTGATTTCGATCATCGGCTCCGTTGCCATCGTCAGTTTTTACAGTCCACTTGAAATCTCATGGCCCTGCACCATTCGTACCAGGCGCCGCCCACCCACCGCCTTCTCTGCGCAGCGACGTTAATCACTGCAGGGTCCGCCATGGCCTCGAAAGTCCCCCCATCCTCTTCGGCGTAGGGGCGACCCTAGTGGTCGCCCGATCTGGGCAGGCACAAGGCCTGCCCCTACAAAGGGAGGGAGTAATGGGTCCGGACTTTCATGCGCATGGGTGCGTTGCA
>JANGEZ010000145.1:0-10076 GCA_031838355.1 Candidatus Methylomirabilis sp. bin48
CCGCTGTCTGTAACGCCTCGTAGACCTGCCCCTCCTGCATTTCGCCGTCGCCGTTCATCACGAAAACGCGTCCCTGATAACCCCCCAGGCGTTTCGCAAAAGCCATGCCCTTCGCCTTGGAGATTCCCATCCCCAGTGAGCCGGAATTGGCCTCGATGCCGGCGGTGCTGACATCGGGATGTCCGCACGTTCCCTCCAGCCTTCTGAGCGTGATGAACTGCTCCTTCGGAAGAAGGCCCAAAGAAAACAGGACAGCGTACTGACCGGGCACATCATGGCCCTTTGAGGAGAAGTAGATATCACGATCAGGATGATCGAAGCCGAGAGTCACGGTATTCATTTCCGCATAGTACAACCACACAACAATGTCCATCGCGCTGAAGCTTGAGCCCAGGTGTCCGGAGCCGGCACGCTTGACAGAGGCCAGTGTGTTGGCCCGGCACATATCGGCGATCAGCGCAAGCCTATCGTACTTATCAATTGACGCTGCGCGGACGCGCTGAAACTCTTCTAACGGGATGAGCGTTATCCTGACCAACCGCGGTCCTCCACTATATATGGGGCGTTGGGAACATGGGGTAGCTTCGCCTGACCGGTCTGCGCCAGTTCTTCCGCAATCCGCCAGTCAATTGGTTGGTTCACATCAAAGCCTTCGTGGCCCTGTGTAAAGAAAGGCATTACGACATGTCCCGCAATCGTACGTTCCTCGAACACGACCCGTGTCCATGCAATCTCCAGACTGGCATTTTGGACATACACCTCCGGCAACGATTGATATTGGCTGCTGTGCCATGGTTGCTCAGGCGGGCTGAGGGGTAGGAGCGGCATCATCCGATTGCCCCGAACAACCCACATCTTGCCGGGATGGCTCTCGCACTTTTCCACCGCTCGAAGCGAATCCACTCCCTCCTCCTTCAGGAACTCTTGCCAAGCTCGTCTGATAGTCTCGGCGTGGCGAAACGGGCTGGTCGGTCGTAAGATGCTGAAGCAATCGTAGACTCGACCATTATCCCGGAGCCGTTTCAGCGTATCTTCCACCCATTCAATGTCCGGGGAAAGCTCACCGGCGATTTCGTGTGGTCGCAGGAACGGCATCTCAGCACCGTAGTACCGCGCAATGTCGGCGTACCGCTCGGAATCGGTTGACACGACGACGGCAGCGAAAATCTTGCTGGACAGCGCGGCCGTAATCGTGTAGGCCATCAAAGGGTGCCCGGCGAATGGCCGAACATTCTTGTCCGGCACCCGCCTGGAGCCGGACCGCGCCGGGATTAGGGCGACAATGCTGGGCGTCTCAGCTACCTGCGACATCGATCCGGCTACACCTCATGAGGATTGATATTGATGTAGACATCTTTCAAGTTTGAATACACGTCTAGTGCTTCCGTGCCAGGCTCACGTGAGCCATTACCGGATTGCTTCAGACCACCAAATGGCATGTGGGGTTCGCTCCCATAGGTTCCGGCGTTCACTATGGCTACCCCGGCCTGAACCTTTTGTGTGAACTGGATCGCTCGATGCAGATTGCGGGTATGGATACAGGCTGTCAGTCCATAGAGAGAATCGTTAGCAAGGGCCAGGGCCTCTGCGAAATCCTTGACGCGATACAGGCAGGCAATCGGACCAAACAACTCTGTTGATGAGATATCATCGTGTGCCCCCACATTCTCAATGATCGTGGGCGTCATGTAAAAGCCGTTGCGGTGTGGTGGATCGGTCAGCCTGTGCCCTCCGGCGAGAACGGCGGCGCCCTTCTGTCGCGCCCCTTCGATCGCATCGAGCATACGGGTGAGCTGCTTCTCGTTTATTACAGGACCAAGATCATCGTCATCGGTCGGTCCGACCTTGAGTTGCTTCGCGCCTGTTACGACCATGTCGCGAAACCGGTCATAGACGGCGTCAAAGACGATGATCCGGCTCCCCGACGCGCAACGCTGTCCGGCATTGCTGAAGGCTGAAAGCAACGCCCACCTGGCCGCGTTCTCCAGATCGGCATCGTCGCACACGACGAACGGGTTCTTGCCGCCCAGTTCAAGCGAGACTTTCGCCAAGCGCTCGCCCGCAACCCGTTGGATGGAGCGTCCGACCGCGGTCGAGCCGGTAAAACTGATCACCCCTACGTCAGGGTGTTCCACGAGCGGCGCGCCCGCTTCTTCTCCATACCCCTGGATGATGTTGAGCAGGGCGGCAGGCAGACCCACCTCCTGAGCGATGTGACCGACAATCCAGGCAGTCGCCGGCGTATCTTCTGCTGCTTTAAGAACAACGGCGTTGCCACAGATCAAGGCCGGAAAGATCTTCCATGCCACATTGGCAATCGGGGTATTGGCAGGCACAATCAGACCGGCTATACCGATCGGCTGACGTATGGTCATGGCAGACCGATCAGGAATCCCGCTGGTTGTCGTGCGACCGTACAACCGCTGTCCCTCGCCGGCATAAAACAGCCCCAGCGCAATCGCTCCGCCAGTCTCGGCATACGCATCTTTGTAAGACTTACCGGTTTCTAACGCGACGATCTGCGCAATCTCTTTCTGTCGCGCCTCCATTCCAAGGACTATTTTATGTAAGAGCATTCCACGCTGAACGGGCGGGGTATCCGCCCAGGAGGGTTGGGCCTGCTTGGCGGCTTGGACCGCCTGATGCACATCCTCAGCCAGTGACCGAGTTACGCGGCACGCCACCTGACCGTCAGCGGGGTTCAGCTTGTCAAACCACTCGCACGAGATAGCCGGACGCTGCTGGCTATCAATCCAATTCGGGATCTCCGTTGGGAAGAGCCTTGTCTCCATTGTCGTTTACCGGGCCGTCCACCCGCCGTCAATAATGACGTTTGCTCCGGTCATATACGATGAGGCGTCGGAGACGAGAAAGGTGATAGCCCCGTTGTATTCATCCTCGCGCGCCATCCGTCCTAGAGGAACTCGCGCAGAATAGTTTGTTAGAAACCGCTCATCCTGGTCGTTGAAGACTCCACCAGGGGTGAGCGTATTGACCCGTACGTTCTTACCTGCCCAATACGTGGCGAGATAGCGGGTCAGGTTGAGAAGCGCGGACTTGGAGGCGGAATAGGCTACCGGCTTGAAATACGGCGTTCCGCCTGCGCGGCGATATTCATAGATGCGCTGATCAGGGGAGACCACCCCATAGATGGAGCCAATGTTGATGATCGAGCCGCGGCCGGCTACAGCAATCTGCCCTCCCACGACCTGGCAACAGAGGAAGGCGCCTTTCACGCCGACCTCCATCACCTTGTCCCACGAGCTTTCCGGGTAGCTCTCAAAAGGTCCATTCTCCTCTACTGGTGCATTGGGTGGAGAATCCAGGGCCGCATTATTGATCAGCGCATGGGGTACGCCCCACTTCGCATTGACCTGACTCAAACCGGCCTCAATCGAGCGTCGTTGTGTGATATCCACTTGTACGAACATGAGGTTCTCGTCGTTGCGTCGCCCCGCAAACCGTTCGGTGACTCGTTGCTCGTCAATCTGGATATCGAAGATGGCGACTTTGGCTCCCTGGTCCGCCAGCGCGAGGCTGAACTGGCGACCGAGCTGCCCAAGCCCGCCGGTGACAATGGCAATCTTCTCCTTTACGCTAAAGAGGTCTTGAGCCATTCAAAAGGTTACTCCCGTTGTTGTGACGCCAGTACACGCTCAAATAAATCGCAGATCTCACGCACCGCTCCGTGGCCGCCTCGTGCTTTCGTTTGATACAGGGCGTAAGGTATCACATCCGGATGGGCATCCTGGACGACAATAGGCAGCATGACACACATGAGGCACGGCAAGTCATTGATATCGTTACCCACGAAAGCCACTTGTGCCAGAGATAGGCCCATCTCCTGAACGTAGGTTTCAAGCGCTGCGCGCTTATCTTTGCATCCTTGTACGCACTGAATCCCCAGCTTTCGGCTGCGCGCCGAGACAACCGGATTGGTCTCCGCAGAGATAATGAGAGTTGCGATCCCAAGCCGTTCGAGCTGTTGCAGTCCGATGCCGTCGCCACGAAAGCATCGTACCGCCTCGCGACCATCCTCAAAGACATACACCATATTATCGGTGAACACCCCATCGAAATCGAATACCACTAAGCGTATCTCACGGATACGCTCCTCAATGGATCGAGCCTCGAACATAGTGGCGCTGTCCATCATCGTCCTGCACCTGCCAGGTCTTCGAACGAGATGTTCTCGTCCTCATTCAGGTGGCGAAGGAGTATCTTCCCAATGAGATTCTCGAGTTCGTAGGGTGGCACGCCGTCATTTGGCGATTTGATAGCGATATCATCCCTTGTCAAGACGTGGCCGACCGGTAAATCGCGAGCTGCCACAAGCTTCTTGCCCATCTTGAACAATGGTTTTCCCTCACTGGGAAGCGGCTGCTTTTTTCCATCACCCAAGGCGGCACGTACCCGGTGTAGATCCCGCACCAGTTTCTGCAGGCCGATCGGCTCCAGAGAAAAGGCGTGGTCCGTCCCCTTCCAGGCGCGATTCAGGGTGAAGTGTTTTTCGATCACCTGCGCGCCTAACACGCTAGCCATCAAGGCCATGGCGATCCCATTTTGATGGTCCGAGAGCCCGATCACCACATCTGGAAATCGCTCGCGGTAGGTAATAATCACGCGCAAGTTCATGTCTTCAGGCTCTACAGGGTAACTCGCCGTCGATTGCAGAAGACACAATTGCGGATTGATAGGCATAATAGTATCGTAGGCGCGTTGTACGTCCTCAATGGTACTCCCACCAGTGCTGACTATCATCGGCCTGCCTATCTTGGCCACATATTTGAGGAGCGGTGTGTTCTTCAGGTCCCCGGATGCGATTTTAAAAGCCGGCATATCCAGTTCTGCCAGAAAGTCGGCGCTTACGAAGTCAAAGGCCGTGGCAAACATCGTCAAGCGCTGCTCAGTCGCATAGCGCTTAAGCTCAAGATACTCCTCCCTCCCAAACTCCAATGCCTCGCGATGTGCGCCATAGGTAGGGCCGAAGCCGTTTTCGTTGTTGTAGGGCATATCATATATCGCGCGCGTGTACAGCGAGCGATTGTCGCGCTTTTGCAGCTTAACAGCGTTCACGCCACACTGTTTGGCGACGCGAAACATCTCCTTGGCCTTTTCCAGGTTGCCCTGGTGGTTGTGACCGATCTCGGCTATAACGTAGCAATCGCTGTCATCGTGAATATGATCGGGCCCAATAGTCAAGCTCCGCTGCATGGAATTTTCCTCTCTCCCAATAACATACCGGCGCTTCCGACTTTGGTGTGGGCAGGAGTAGGCGCGGCTTGCCCTGCCCCCACACATCGCTCATCAGGAAGGCGGGGGCCAGTCCGGGCACGCAGACAACCCACACGGTTTACGGAAGGGCCTCGGCTTATTTTGCCAATGACTTCGAGCGGCGCTACAAAGAGAAAGCTGCCTTGACGGATGCAAAGGACTGACAGATACGGTCGATCTGGTCAGGGGTGTGCGCCGCGCTCACGCTGCATCGGAGTAGACTCCCGCCATCGGGGGTGGCGGGTGGCAGGATCATGTTCACGTACACGTCTTGACGGAAAAGACCATTCCAGAAGGCGATCGTGTCTTCTGCCTGTCCGAATCGAACCGCGATGATCGGACTGGGTTCCGGACCCAGCCCGAATCCCAAATCCTTCAACGAGTCGTACAACCGGTGTGCGTTTGTCCAGAGCTTAAGACGTAGTTCGGGTTCCGTTCGGAGTCTTAGCAGGGCAGCCCTTGTGGAGGCGACAACCGATGGACATAGGGAGGCAGTGAAGATATACGGGCGACTGGCATACCGGACCAGTTCCATCACTGGATGATCCGAGACACAGAACCCGCCGGTGGCGCCCAGGCTCTTACTGAAGGTCCCGACGATAAAATCGACACTGTCCTCGACGCCGGCCTCCTCGGAGCGCCCGCGGCCCCGCTCCCCCAAGACCCCAAGCGAGTGGGCCTCGTCCAGGAGCAGATAGGCGCCATGCTCCCGTTTCAAAGCCGCTATCTCCACCAGCGCCGCTCGATCCCCCAGCATACTGTAGAGACCTTCTGCGATGATCAGCGTGTTGGGGCAACGCTTCCCCAGACGTGTCAGGCGCTTATGGAGGTCAGCGGTATCGTTGTGGCGGAATCGAATGACCTCAGCACCGCTCATCCGACAGCCATCATAGATGCTCGCATGGCAATCGGCATCGATCAGAATTACGTCTCCAGGGCCGGCGAGCGCCGCAATGACACCCAGATTTGCCAGGTAGCCGGTCGAGAAGACATCACACCATCGGCGTCCATAAAACTCTGCTAACTCTCTCTCTAACGCAAGGTGTCCAATAAAATTACCATTCGCCATCCTAGAACCGGTGGTGCCGGTTCCTTGCTCTCGTACGGCGTTGACCGCCGCTTCAATACACTGGGGATCGAATGTTAATCCGAGGTAGTTGTTCGTCCCCGCCAGGATCACCGGACGGCCGTTGACGATGGCCTCGGTCGGCGACAAGAGGCGCTCGATCGTCACCCGGAAGGGATCCTCGCTCACCATTGCCAATGATTTCCGGGCATCGGCCAACTGTCGGAACTTCTTTAGGAGGGCCATCACCTGTGCTCCATAAGTTGCTCGATCTGCCTGGTGAAATCCCCGATGGTTCGTACATCCGAAACAATGTTGAGAGGAATGGAGATGTCGAACCGTTCCTCTAACTCAAGCAAAAGCTCCATGACCTTCAGCGAATCGAGATTGAGATCGGCTACGAGCTCTGTCTCCTCTGAAAGGGTCTGCCCCTCCTGCCCATGTGGTCGCAGGATCTCGTAGAGTTGCAGCAGTATCGCCTCGTAGTGGGCCATCTGTGAGTTAGCCTGACGTGAATGAGGTTATGCGCCCGTCCCTTGCCCCGGCAACGGGAAACCAAGAGTGCGCCTCAGACCTTCTTCCAAACGCACCTTTGGCGTCCAGTTGGCGACCTGGCAGAACGGAGCGTTATCGCAGATCCAGTCCGGGTGTCTGAACTCCCGCACCTTTCCCGGGGTGAACATCGGCGCGTATCCTATTACGGATGCCACCATCTTGTTGAGCTTCGCGACGGCATTCAGGATCAGCTCCGGCACCTGGAAATGAATCACCCGTTTTTCCCGAAGCTGCTGGAAGGTCTCGACAACCTCATGCCAAGCATACCCATTGGGATGCCCATCATCCAACTCGAACGCGCGTTTCTCTCGGACATTGCCGATCAACCATTGTATCACGGCCTCTGCCAGGTCTTCCACGTAGAGCAAAGAGAATCTGGCATCCTTTCGACCCAGTATGGGGGCGATCCCGTGCAGCATCAGACGAAGCAGGGGACGCATCGCGCGGTCCTCTGGGCCATAGACCACTGGAGGGCGAAGCGCGGTCCACGGGAGCCGATCAGCCACTGCGGACAGGGCGAGTTCCCCCATCCGCTTGCTGGCTGCGTAGGGTGACAACTCCGGCTCTCGAGCCGCCAACGACGATATCAGCAGAAATCGGGGCACGGGGCTTCGGCTGGCGGCAATATGGGCCAGCCGTGAAACCGCCTCAACATTCGTTCGGTAAAATTCGGCCTCGGTGATCCCGCGCACCGCCCCTGCGCAATGGACCACAGCGTCCGCATCGCCCACCAGTTTTTCGAGGCAATCGCGATCTTCGAGTGTGCCCAGAACCCACTGAAGCGAAGTTCCCGAAAAGCGGGCTGTCAGAGACGGTGAACGGCGCAACGCGCGCACGCGCCATCCTCCTTGTATCAGCCTCCGGGCTACAGCGCTCCCAATAAATCCCGTCGCCCCCGTTAATGCGACAACGTCCCGCATGGGTCGGCGTGCCGGCGGGGGAGCTGTGGATGAGCCTCGGCGGATCCGTTTCGGCTGTGGAAAAGCTGGGCTACGTTATTGCGGTTCAGGAATTCTTCCCGGGTCTTCGAGCGGGAAAGTTTCCCGGATGACGTGCGCGGCAGCGTACGGGGAGAAACGAGCTCAATGAAACAGTCGATCGCGAACTGCTCGCGGATCAACCCCTGCAACCGATGGATACATTCGGTTCGCTTGGCGGCATTCAGCTCCCGGTACTGGACGACCATCACGGCCAATTCAGTCCGGTTGGGAGTCTCGATCGAGAACGCGCACGCATCGCCTATTCTGATTTCGGGTAATTCCTCGGCGAGATGTTCTAAATCCTGAGGCCAGATATTTCGACCGTGAATGATAATGACATCTTTCTTCCGGCCAATGATGACAATGCTCCCTTCCACGAGATAGCCAATGTCTCCGGTGTCGAGCCACCCATCCGAGGACAAAACCTTCCGAGTTTTTCCACGGTCTCCGAGGTATCCGGACATGATGTTGGCGCCCCGCGCAAAGATCACGCCGGCGTGGCGGTCCGGGAGAACCTGACCCTGCTCATCTCGCACCTCAACCTGGATCCCAGGGAGAGCGGTACCGCAATTGACAAATCGGCTCACATTCGTCCCATCCGTTTCCGACCCGTCCCCACATCCATTGAGCGGCATCGCCACTCCACGCTCTGACAAAGGCGTCTGCTCAATGCGATCAACAGTGATCCCTTCACCGAGGGATGCAAAGCTGATGGCGAGGGACGCCTCTGCCATGCCATAGCAGGCCAAAAATGCGCCTGGCTTGAATCCGCTCGGCGCAAAGGCTGTGGCAAACTCCTCCAGGACATCAGGCCGAATCGTTTCAGCGCCTACTCCTGCAGCTCGCCACGCGCTGAGATCGAACTTGCCGGCATCATCCCTTCTCAAACGCCTCGCACACATCTCGTATCCGAAAGTCGGACTAAAGGAGATGGTGGCCCTGGTCTGCGTCATCAGAGACAACCACAATCGGGGTCGCATGGCAAAGGACCGCGTTTTCAGGTAATCTACAGAGACCTGACACACCATCGGCGCGAGCACGAACCCGACAAGCCCCATGTCATGATAAAAAGGCAGCCAGGATACAGCGCGATCTCCTGGACGAATCTTGAGGCCGTGCGCGATGATGCCCTCCAGATTGGCGAGCACTGCTGCTTGGGTGATCATCACCCCGCGGGGCAACAGGGTACTCCCCGAGGTGTATTGGACATAGGCCATCTCCGTGGAGCCTAAAGGCTCCAACTCCTGTTGGACTTCTGGAAGGCACGTGAAGGCTTCCACAGTCCCGATATGGTCCAAATCGAGACCCTCGGCAGCCTCGCTCAGGAATGGGAAAAATTCAGGGCCAGCCACCGCGACGGACGGCTGGCAGTTCGCCAAGAGCGCCCTGAGTTGGGCAACGTACCTTTTGTGACCACTTATCAGGAGCGAAGCCGACAGCGGGACCGGCACGAGGCCGGCATACTGACACGCGAAAAAGAAGCGTTGAAAATCCGGATCTGTGTCCGCAACGATGGCCACTCGAGCTCCTCGCTCGAGTCCCATGCTCAAAAGGCGACGCGCCAGTGATCGTGCCTGCTCTCGAAGATCAGTGTAAGTCAGGACTGCGTGCAGTTCGCCTTGGTCCCCGTAGAAATTGCATCCAGTCTCTCCCCTGGCTGCATAATCCAGAGCCTCGGCCAACGTAGAAAAGCCACTGATTCGAAGTGGCACAGTGTTCTCGGTCGGCGTCGGTTCTGTTTTCATCCTTCCCCTACCCCCTCTGTGCATTACCCCGTTGCCTGATCATTTCAGCCTCTCAACATTAGCGAAACCCCTGACCTGCAAGCCAAGAAGGAGTGCAACCGCCGAACTATTCCGCCACCCCTAAATAGGTCAAGATCATGAGGCGGCGCGCCACGCGTATCGCGCCAGACGAGAAACGGCAGGGATCATCGCAAGCCTGCGGGAGAGCACTGCCGTTGCGAGGTCTCTAGCAGACAGCTCTCGCACACGACTCACACTAGCGGTAGATAGATACATTTTAAAAGTCGTCTCGACATCATGGATAACAATGGGTACTCAAAGCCATGAATGGACCCGCCTACCCCACCATCTAACTAATGACTTCGCATTATATACAAGACCTGAGGTTTTGCACAACAAGAAAGTGAGGGTGGATCATAAACGTTGTATTGGCACAGCAACTCCCCACGGTGCAGG
>JANGEZ010000146.1:0-3494 GCA_031838355.1 Candidatus Methylomirabilis sp. bin48
GGCGTACCGAGGCGCGGTGCGGCCGGTGCGACGCACACCTGGGCCACGTCTTTACTGACGGGCCACCGCCGACACATCTGCGCTACTGCATCAATTCAGTCGCGCTCACACTGACAAAGAGCGCAGGCCAGTGAACGACGTTCGCATGGGACGCTCGGCGATATCCGGGTTAGGGCTTCTCGCCTTCTCGTGGGCGCGCGATAAGGGCAGGCGACACCACCGTTCGTCCCGGTTCAAAGGGATAGCGTGGACTCAAGATCGGTTTGTAATCAGCCGGGAGCGCAATTGGGAAGGTAACTAGTTCGTACACTCCAGTGCCCATCCGCATCAAGCCGAGACCAAAACCAGCAAGGAAGCCGGCTGGGATCCCGAGAAGGGGGCCTTGTTCTCGCGCCTCATAGCAGATCGTCTTCGGCCATTCGATGAACAGCCCAAGGGTCAGGTTGGCGACACCTCTCAGAGCCTTCTGACCCGGCGAGGAGCTAGTTAGTTCCCCGGCAACGGCTTGGGCGGTGAGGGCTATCGACATCACAAGTGCAAGCAAAACACCCCGCGAGGTTATGTTCATTAGCGCCTCCAATAGGTTCGGGGAGCCGCGCTGCCGCCTCAGAAGCGCATTGCGCGGCTACCCCATGGATTGACAACGACGACGAGGGGAGGTAGACAAGCTACCGCCTTACCTCTGCGGTTCTGATTCTCTCACAAGATGCTTGACCTGCTGAGGCGAAACATAGAATCTCCCGCCGCAGGTCTGGTTGGTCCCGGCCACCAACTCTTCCCGAATGATCTCGCTGGTCCCCATGGTCAGTCCGTAGGCCGTCCCGCCAAGCGCCACCGTCGCGGCACACGTGATAAGCTTGAGTGGAAGCGTGATCACGGTGGCAATCACGCTGACCGCACCAGCGGACACATCCGCTCCCAGGCTAGTCTCCTCGGCCCTCGCCCAGGACACCACTGTCATCTGCACCAAGAGGCATAGCGCGAGGATCGCTGTCAGTCGTCTGATAAGCTTCATGCTGTCACCCTCCTGACTCCAAGACCATCTGAGGCCGCCCTTTCCACCGCCCCAGAACACGCTTTTTCTTCATACCACACCTTACACTTCGAATCTTGAACCTCGCACTCCGCACCAGACATGGGCGCAGCAAGCAGCGCCCCTACATTTCACACCCCAAACCGGCGTTCGCGTTGTTGAAAGCTTCGAATGGCCCGAAAGAAGTCGATCTTTCTGAAAACCGGCCAGTAGGCGTCACAAAAGTAATACTCGCTGTACGCGCTCTGCCAGAGCAGGAACCCGCTCAGTCGAACTTCACCGCTGGTCCGGATGATGAGATCGGGATCTGGCAGGTCGTATGTATAGAGATACTTGCCAATCTCGTCGATGGAAATATCATCGATGATCTTCTCCAGTGGGACACTTTTCGCTGATTTGTCCCTGAGCATGGCTGCGATGGCATCCGCGATTTCCTGTCTCCCGCCATATCCCACGGCGACATTCAGGAAAAAGGCGTCGTAGCCCCGCGTCGCCTCCTCTGCCTCGTGGATCGCCTTCACCGTGGACGGGGGGAGGAGTTCCATCTTGCCGATAGCCCTGATCCGCATCCGCTTCCGGTGCACCTTGGGATCCCGGGCAATGTCGCGCATCTTCTTCTCTATCAGCGCCATGAGGTCGTCCACCTCCTCCTGGCTTCGGGATACGTTTTCAGTGGAAAAGATCCACACGGTGACCATCCTGATCTCAAGCTCTTCGCACCAGTTCAGGACCTCTTCCAGCTTCTCCGCTCCCATCCGGTGTCCTTCAAGGATGGTGGAATACCCGTACTCTCTGGCGTATCGCCGATTGCCATCAAGGATCAGACCGATGTGCCGGGGCAGCTCTCCGCCTCGAACTTCCTGAAACAGCCGTCCTTCGTACAGACGGTACAGCAGATGCTTGAACACCCCGTATCGTTCCTTCCTCTTCATCAAGGGGCTTACAATTCCGATAAATTGAAGGGGGAGGGCGTGATCACGCTTAGCAAAAGCAGCAGCGATGCGAAGCCCACTAGCCTTCTGCGTTTATCCAGCGGGGTCACATCGTTTAGGGGGGGAGGATGTTTCAGTCCCAGGATCAGAGAGAGGGACGCCCAGAAGAGCCACCCTGACCAGTATAGGGTCCCCATGCCGACCAGCACGAGCAGGGCGAAGATCGCCACCTTCCGGTGATGCTTACCTACCAGCGCATACGCGATGTGGCCACCATCCAGTTGACCGATCGGGAGCAGATTCAGCGCCGTCACGAGCAGACCGATCCATCCGGCGAAAGCCACCGGGTGCAACAGCACGTCGCCTCCTTGGGGTATCGGTCCCAGCGTCAACCACTGCAGGAGCGAAAACATGAGCGGTGTCCCTAGAGCGATGCCAACATGTCCCGCCGAGCCTGTGAGTATCAGCTCCGACCAGTGCAGTCCCACGACGATGGCTGGGAGTGCCACGCAAAGCCCTGCAAGCGGTCCTGCGATTCCGACGTCGAAGAGCGCCCTGCGATCAGTAACCGGCGACTTCATCTTGATGAACGCCCCGAAGGTCCCGAGCCCAATCGGGGCAGGGATAAAATAGGGGAGCGTGACAGTGATGCCATACCGTCGAGCGGTAAAGTAGTGTCCGAGCTCATGGACACCGAGGATTGAAAGGAGCGTGATTGCGAAAGGCAGTCCCTGCACCACCGACCAAGGATTCGCCAAGGGATGGGCACCGCGATTGGTGGCACCTACGAACACAGTGGTAACAAGGGTAGCCAACAGGAGCAGGATGTTCAGCCATGGGCCTGAACGAAACGGACGTTTTGATGGCATCGCCCGCAGGATCGTCAGGTCCTCCTCGCTTCTGAGCAGCGGGTAATAGCCGTGGGGGGCAAGTCGCTCCGTCAGCTCAGCTACAGCCTTGCCGGGATCGACCAGTAATATTCCTTTGAAACGGACCATCCCGTCAAGCAGGCGAGACTCTGTGACCGCAAAGACGCCTGCCATCTCCCGTTCAAGAAAAAAGAGGGCATCCTCTTCAGGGTTCAGCCAACTTGCCATATCTTGCTTATACCACGGACCCTGCGAGCCGTCAAAATCTTCTGTCGTCTCTCCGCGAGAGCCCGATTCCACGTCACGGCGGGCACTTTGATGCGTATCCCAATAGTGAAGCTCATTGATCCCTGAAGCTTGTACGGCTTACATGATAGTAAAAGGCCGCTCGAATATTCAGCCGTTCGAAGCGCATCCGCTCAGGGAACGGAGTGAAGGGGGTAGCTTGCCGGATTGCCCGAATCGCCTCGTTATCCAGTGGGGCGATACCGGAAGTCTGCGTGAGCTGCAAGTCGCTCAAGTGGCCATCGCGGGTGATCCCAAAGGTTACGACGAGATTCCCGGTCAGGCCTCGCGCCGCCTGAGGGTAACCCCAAACACTCTCGATTCGCCTTTTTACCCCAAGCAGATAGGGCGCAAATCGAGCATCCTGGCTGTCCA
>JANGEZ010000147.1:0-8465 GCA_031838355.1 Candidatus Methylomirabilis sp. bin48
ATGTTCCCGTGTTTCTTTGGAGGGTTCGTCTCGCGCTTTGTCTTCAGTGACCTGAGCGCCTTGATCAGCTTTGGACGAGTCTCTTTCGGCTCGATCACTTCATCGATGTAGCCCCGCTCTGCGGCAATGTACGGATTGGCAAATTTATCGCGGAACTCCACTACCTTTTCCACACGGAAAGAAGCGACATCAACATCCTCAGCAATCTTCCGCTTATACAGGATATTGACCGCTCCCTCGGGTCCCATAACGGCAATCTCCGCAGTCGGATAGGCAAAGTTGATATCGGCCCGCATATGTTTACTACCCATCACGCAATAGGCACCCCCGTAGGCCTTCCGCACGATGATGGTGATTTTCGGCACCGTGGCCTCTCCGTAGGCGTACAGCAGCTTCGCGCCGTGCTTGATGATCCCGCCATGTTCCTGGGCTATGCCCGGGAGGTAGCCAGGAACATCCGCCAGAGTAATGATGGGGATGTTGAAGGCATCGCAAAAGCGGATAAAGCGGGCTGCCTTGACAGAGGAGTTGACGTCGAGGCAGCCGGCCAGCGCTATGGGCTGGTTGGCGACAAACCCGACCGACTGTCCCCCCAAGCGCCCAAAGCCAACCACCATATTCCGGGCAAAGTGTTCCTGAACCTCGAGGAACTCGCCGTCGTCCACCACTATGCGGATCAGCTCCTTCATATCGTACGGTCTGTTGGGGCTGTCAGGGACAAGGGCGTTCAGGGCATCCTCTTGTCGCTCCGGATCGTCTCTGGACTCGCAGCGAGGCGGATCTTCCAAGTTGTTCTGAGGGAGATAAGAAAGGAGTTCCCTGATCGAGGCCAGGCACTCCTGCTCTGAATCGACAGCAAAGTGGGCAACGCCCGACGTGGCATTATGGGTCATCGCGCCACCCAGATCCTCGAAGCTCACCTCCTCGTGTAAGACGGTCTTGATCACATCAGGTCCCGTGACGAACATGTGGCTGGTACGGCGGACCATGAGGACGAAGTCCATCAGGGCCGGCGAATAGACCGCGCCGCCGGCGCATGGCCCCATGATGGCCGCGATCTGCGGGATCACCCCTGAGGCCAACACGTTGCGGAGGAAGAGATCGGCATACCCCGCCAGCGAGACGACCCCCTCCTGGATTCTGGCTCCGCCAGAATCGCTCAGGCCGATGATTGGAGTGCCCATCTTCATGGCCAGATCCATCACCTTGCAGATCTTGGCGGCGTGGGCCTCGCTTAGGCTGCCACCAAACACGGTGAAATCCTGGGCGAAGACGTAGACCTGTCGTCCGTCGATCGTTCCGTATCCGATGACGACCCCGTCGCCAGGGATCCGTTGCTGGTCCATGTCAAAGTCGTGGCACTGATGGGTAACGAAGGCGTCCAGCTCGCTGAAGCTCCCCGGATCAAGGAGCAAGTCGATCCGCTCGCGCGCTGTCAGCTTCCCCGACTGGCGATGCCGATCGATGCGCTCCCGCCCACCCCCTTGCAGGGCGGCTTCACGCCGTTGGCCTAGCTCTTCCAGCTTGTCCTTATGGCGCTCATTCGCCATCCCGATTCTCCCCTTCAGCCTAAAGGTCTTCGAAGTATGCAAGGCGTTTGAACGCCTTGTACCTCGCCTCGATTTCAGGATAGGTAAGCCGTCGTAAGCGATCGAGCGAAAAGGCCTCGACGTTAAAAGAGGCCATTACCGACCCCATCACGATCGCCTTCCTGATGTTCTGCTCCTCGAAATTCATCGTGTTGGCAAGATACCCGATGAAGCCGCCGGCAAAGCAATCACCCGCTCCTGTCGGGTCAAATACCGAATCGAGGGGGAGCGCGGGCGCCGCAAACCACCCGCCCTTTCGGACCATCAGCGCGCCGTACTCTCCCCGCTTGATGACCAGCGAGGTGGGTCCCCAACTCAAAATCTTTTGCGCCGCCAGGACCAGATTCGGCTCTCCGGCAAGCTGGCGGGTCTCGGCGTCGTTAATCAGCAAGATATCTACCAGCTTCAGGGTCTCCCGGAGCGCCTCGGGCTTCCCGTTGATCCAGTAGTTCATCGTGTCGGCCGCCACCAGCCTCGGCAAGCTCACCTGGCCAAGAACTTTCCGCTGCAGATCGGGGTCGATGTTGGCCAGGAAGACCAACTCGCTCTCTTTGTACGCCTTCGGGATCTCCGGCTGAAACGCTGCAAAGACATTGAGCTGCGTTTCCAGCGTCTTCGCCTCGTTCAGATCGAATCCATACTCTCCAGCCCACCGGAAGGTCCGCCCCGGGACCCGTACCAGCCCTTCAAGATCAATCGACCGGCTCTTCAGAAACGCCAGGTGCTCTTCAGGAAAGTCCTCCCCCACTACTGCCACAACCCGAACGTCGGCGAAGAAGCTGGCCGCTACCGAGAAGTACGTCGCCGATCCCCCCAGCGCCTCTTTCGCATTGCCGAACGGCGTGTGAACGGAGTCAAGCGCAACCGATCCGACAACAAGGATGCTGCTCATGGTGTGCCTCGCACCTTACTGAACATACTTTCCAATGATCGGCCGCAGCAGCTCCGGAATGTCGGCGGTGATTATATCGCGAGCGGTGATAATCGCATCGTGCATCGCGTTCCCGCACGAGCAGCCTTCCCTGCCGGCCGGAAACGACGCCACCGTAGCCTTGATGATGGCCTTGGCGGTTTCGGCGTTTTGCTTCAGGATCGCCACCACCGCCTCCACCGACACATCCTGCTCTGTCTCGTGCCAGACATCATAATCGGTCACCAGGGCCAGCGTCGCATAGCAGATCTCGGCCTCGCGGCAGAGCTTCGCCTCTTGCAGATTGGTCATCCCGATGACATCCACTCCCCAGCTTCGATAGATCCGCGACTCGGCCCTGGTCGAGAACTGCGGCCCCTCGATGCACAGGTACGTGCCACCGAGATGCATTCGGGCCCCCACCGACTGCCCGGCGGCGAACAGTAACTCTCCCAGGACTGAACACGTCGGATCGGCGAAGCTCACATGCGCGACGAGGCCACGCCCGAAGAAGGTACTGACCCGCCCCTTCGTTCGATCAAAGAACTGATCCGGAATGACAATATCCAGAGGCGGGAGATCCTCGCGCATGCTGCCCACCGCCGAGGCGGAGATTACCCGCTCCGCGCCCAGGAGCTTGAATCCGAAGATGTTCGCGCGGAAATTCAACTCGGACGGCATCAGGCGATGGCCGCGTCCGTGCCGCGCGAGAAACGCCACCCGTCGCCCTGCCAGGGACCCGACGATGTAGGCATCTGACGGCGCCCCAAAGGGGGTTTCGATGCGCCGCTCCTCAACCCGCTCGAGTCCCTCCATTTCGTACAACCCGCTTCCGCCGATGATACCGATCAGACCCTGAGTCATTTTTCCTCCGGCGTGGGTATGAAGTCGTCGGCACATCGCGCGCGCAGGCGACCGACGGTCTCCCGTTCGGTCACCGCCTCGATGCTCAGATCGACCGTGCGGCCGATGCACCCTTCAGCGTCCTGAATTCCCACCGTGATATAATTATCAGTCAGCGCCTTGAGCCGCCCGGTCCGCGCATCCCGCCCGTCCAGGACGACAGCCGTGAACGACTGCCCCACCTGTGTCTGTCGAAACTCCTGCCACTTCGCTTCGCTCAGCGCCCGGAGGGCAGCGCTCCTGGTCGCCCTCACGCTTTTAGGAACATGGTTCGGCATTGAGGCCGCGACGGTTCCCTTCCGCAGTGAGTAGCTGAACACGTGCAGATATGCAATCGGCAGACGGTCGAGCAGCCGGTAGGTATTCTCAAACTCTGCGTCCCCCTCGCCAGGAAAGCCGACAATGATATCGGTCCCGACGGCGATCCCGGGGACCGCCTCCGCAAGCCGCTCCACCAGCCGGCGAAAGTCGTCGGCTGTGTGCGGGCGTCGCATGCGCTTCAGGACAGCCTCATCGCCGCTCTGCAGCGGCAGATGCAGGTGGCGGCAGAAGTTTCCGAAGCGACCAAAGAGGGCGGACAGATCCTCCCCCACCTCATGCGGATCGAGCGAGCTCAGACGCAACCTCGCGGGCGCCGCCACCTCCAGCATCCGGGCGACTAATCCGGCAATTGAACTGCCGATCGGCAGGTCGCGCCCGTACGTGCCCAGGTGAGTCCCGGTCAGGACCACCTCCGGATACCCCGCATCCACGAGGGCCCGCAGGTCGCGCAATGCGGCATCGTTCGGCTGACTCCGGCTCGGCCCGCGGGTCTCCGGCACGATACAGAAGGTGCAGCGATAGCTGCACCCATCCTGGATCTTGAGCAGCGCCCGGCTCCGTGCTGCACCGACCGGCGGCGGAAGCGCGGTAAATCGGCTTGCCCGCTGTATGTCGCCGACGGCAATGAACGGCAGCCTCCGGTCGCGCAGGCCCGAGATCAGCGCAGGCAATTGTGCCTTCTCGCTATTACCTGCAACTAAGTCGACACCGGGGATTGCGGCAACCTCCCCGGCAGCCACCTGGGCATAGCAGCCCGTAACGACCACACGGGCCGCCGGGTTGTGACGAACCGCCCGCCGGATCATTTGTCGCGAGTCGGCGTCAGCCTCCTGCGTCACGGTGCAGGTATTGATGATGAAAAGGTCGGCCGCTTCGTCTGAGCCAACCGCGGTGTGCCCATCCCGCCGTAGGGACTCCTGGAGCGCATCGCTCTCAGATTGATTCTGCCGGCACCCCAAGGTCTTAATCGCGACGCGCATACGTGCTTTCGAGCTCCACGAGCCGTGCTTCGAGGACCGGGAGGTTCAGGACATCCTCGCCGTTGTAGGTGAGGAGCACCTGCAGCGCCTCCTCATCACCGCCATCCTCGTATCTGGACCATAGCCGCATCGCTTCAATGCCATCGACCCCCTTCGAACGCCGGGGGATGCTAAGCTGCTCCTCTACCCGTTTCAGCCCGCCGAACAGGCGATGTCGCCAGCACGTATACATCAGGTCGTGGGATTGAAGCGTCGTGCGCAGGTCGAGGCCAAGACGGCGGCGGATCACCGGAAGATCGAAGCGGCTGCCGTTATACGTACAGATCGTCTCCACGCCTTCAAGCGCCTGCCAGACTGTGACATCGCTGATCTTTGTACCGACCAGTTGGATCAGCCCTCGGTCGGCAGCATACAAGCCCACCACCGTAATGGCGCCCTCGAACGAGGTTTCGATATCCAGGTAGGCCTTCATCGGAGCTTGAGCTTACCACAGGTCGGGAAAATTTCAATTCAAAAGCACGGGGCCAGGCCGGTTTCGATGGCGCGCGCCCTGAGCCTGTGATACTGTGACAACGCCGTATGAGCGGCTCCCCGTTTTCACGAGGACAGGCTACGAGGCGGACCATATTCGGGAGAGAGAGCAGATGCGCATCGGTATCATTGGACTGCCGGCCTCCGGCAAGAGTACCGTTTACCGGCTGCTGACCCACGGCCAGCCAAGCCACCATGCGGGCCAGTTGGAGGCCTCGATCTCCGTCGTCAAGGTCCCCGATCCCCGTCTCGATCGTCTGGCTCTTATGTTCAAGCCAAAAAAGCTCACGCCTGCCAGCTTCGAGCTCGTGGACTTCGCCCCGCTCGTGAAAGAGTCCGGCAAACCCACAAGCCCTGGTGGACAGCTCCTCCCTCAGATGCGGCAGACCACTACCCTTCTCATGGTCGTTCGGGCCTTTCAGGACGAGCGGGTCCCTCACATCGAAGGGCGCGTCGATCCGGCCAAGGACGCGGCCACGCTGCAGGCTGAACTGATCCTGGCCGATCTGGATGTGGTGGAGAAGCGAATCGCCAGGATCGAAGAGGCGATGCGAAAGGGGAAGAAGGGCGAGAGTCCTCAGGAGCTGGCCCTCTTGAAACGATGTTACGCAGCGCTGCAGGAGGAAAAGCCCCTGCGGGGGATGGCGCTGACCGCTGAAGATGAGCGCCTGCTTCGCGGCTTTCAGTTCCTTATGGCCAAGCCGAGCCTTCTGGTGGTCAACACCGGTGAAGAGGCTGGTGGAGGACCCGACGGCCTTGAGGCCCTACCGGTGATGGGGACCTCCCAGCCGGCCCCGATAGCCCTGTCGGCCAAGCTGGAACTGGAGTTGGCGGACCTGCCCCCCGATGAAGCAAGCGCCTTCTCTGCCGAGCTCGGCCTGGGGGCTTCCGCGGCGCCACGGCTGCGTCAGGCTTGCTATGACCTCCTGGGTCTCACGACGTTCTTTACTGTAGGCAGCGACGAGGTGCGGGCATGGATGATTCCTCAGGGCTCGACGGCGATGCAGGCGGCCGGGGCCATCCATAGCGATCTGGAGCATGGCTTCATCAGAGCAGAGGTGGTGGCCTACGAGGCACTCGACCGCTGTGGATCGCTGGCAGCGGCCCGAAACGAAGGACTGCTACGCCTCGAGGGAAAAGAGTACCTCGTGGCTGACGGCGATATCATGACGATCCGGTTCAATGTCTGATTCTCTCATAGTCACACCGGCCGACGTATCCCGCTTCACAGCAGCCACCACATAATACCCAACTGATCTGGACCTCCACCTCTCCTAAGATACGATGTGCTAACGAAAAGCGCTCAGCCTTGCGGCGGCAGTAGCCGAGGCTAGCTGACTCACCATGCACGCCGGTCAGGCGTGATGTAGCGCCCCGGAGTGCTCTCGCGCAAGGCGCTGGAATACTCCAGGTTCGATCTCAGCAACTTCGAGAAGTCGTCGAGCCGCTCCCGAGGGGGCCTTTTGTCCCTGCTCCCAAGCACGCACGGTCGACGTGGTCACGCTCAGCAGCGAGGCGAAAACAGGTTGGCTCACACCGAAGCGCTGCTTACGAAGTTGAACGATCTTCTCTTTAGGCCAGGATTTTGCGGGCTCAGGAACATCCACTGTCGCGGCTCGCAGCTTTCTAGCTCCGCGCGCGTGTGCAGCGGCCTCCTTAAGCCCCGCAATAAGCTCCTGTCCCAATTTTGTCTTGCGCATATCTACCTGACCTCCTTTTTCAGCGTCTCCACCATGGATTTTAAGACGTTTTTCTCCTCTGCAGAGATATCATCCTTTTCGCCTTTGTCATAGAGAGCGAGGAGATATGTGCGCTCAATGCCGGCCAAATCCAGATAAATGACTCGATAACCGCCCCGCTTGCCCTTCCCTCTACCCGGATCTGCGATCCGCAGTTTTCTTAGTCCGCCTGTTCCCTGGATGATTCGACCCCCTTCAGGATTCTTGAGAAGTTCTGCCTGAATATCCCGTAATAGCTCAGCCCCCTCGCGGTCGACTCGTTTTGAAAAGGATGAAGTTTTCAACAAAGGTGCGTCGCATACTACTCGGTAGTATATACTACCAGGTAGTATCTGTCAAGGAGTGCGAGCTAAGGGAAGGCGCTATCGTGGTTATCCTTTGTCCGTCTAACGGAGCAGCGGCTGGAACCGCTGATCGGACGTGAACCTACAGGCTCACACCGAAACGCTCCAAGACCCACATGAGCCCACAGTATGCGCCGACGGTCAGCGCGCAGGCGACGCCGAAACCAGGCCAAAACGCGACGCCGGAGCGAAGGAGAAACGGCAGGACCAGGAACAGTGGAAGCGAGGCCAGTACCAGCCAAAAGATACTCTGCGACAGCGCTACGATGGTTTGAGTGCTGCCCGTGCCAATGTAGATCCAGATAAAGGCGAGAAGAGACGTGAGGGGCAGGGACGCAAGCAGCGCGCCCCAGAACGAACTGCGCTTGCCAAGCTCAGCAACTGCAACGACCACTGCTGCTGTGACCAACACCTTCACTGCGTATTGCCACATAACCCTATTTCACGCCCAACGGATGGATCAGCCGTTTCGGAGGTCACCAGGTTTACGAAATCGATCGCATCCAATCGTTATGCGTGTGTCGTCATCTTACATTTGCCGTATACGAATTCGGGATCGAGATCAACTTCGCTGTCCCATTCAATCGTGTCGAAGGCAACCCGGACACGCTTGAAATGCTCATACTCCCTTATCCTTTGAAACACTCCAAAACCGAGATACGGTTTCATGTCAAGGATACCGTGTTCGCCATTATCGAACACGATAGCAAGGGTAAAGTCTTCATTGGGAACTACCTGTGACACAGACGGGTACATGTTCTCTGCTCCTTACTGAAGCGGTTGAATCTTGAACGGGTTTTCTCCATTCATGATGAGATTCCAATCTGCCATCAACTCTTCCTGGTGAAGTTCTGCCCATGCCAGGACCAGCTTCTGTTGCCTTCTGGGCAGATTGCCGTCGATAATTTCGCACATGCGAATGTCCACCGATGCCTTATACTCATTGTAGTAAACGTGGAAATGCGGTGGACTGTGCTCACCAGGGGCAAAATACATCCGAACAATTATGCCATAAAACATCGAGATCGTTGGCATTCACTTATCTCCTGGTCCGCATAACAGCGTTGCGGATCAGCGGCGGGTGGACGCGCGAGCGTGCTCGCGTGGACGACTGTCCGCTGCAGCCGCGTGATGGCCGGCGCGAAGCG
>JANGEZ010000148.1:0-10632 GCA_031838355.1 Candidatus Methylomirabilis sp. bin48
AGGCGGCACAGGGCAAAGTCGTACTTTACGGGATCATCAGGATCGAACGCCCGGAGTCGCTGCGTCACCTCTTTAGCCATCCGCCAGTTGGGCTGTTTCACCTTGGTTAGACCGAGTTGCCGCGAGATCCGAGCCACATGCGTGTCGAGGGGCACGATCAGCTTCGCAGGCGACACCGCCGTCCAGATGCCAAAATCAATCTCATCGCCGCGACGCACCATCCAGCGCAGGAACAGGTTGAGGCGCTTGCAGGCGCTCCCCTGGGCCGGCGAGGGGAAAAAGAAGCGAACGCCAGCCCTTACCGGGAGCGTGCCAGAGGGGTAGAAGGCAGAGACGTCAAGCGACAGCATCCGCTCTACAAAGCTAGTCAGGGCGGGCTCAATATCGTCGTGAGTGGGATCATACCCCTTGAGAAAGAAGGCCTGAAGCGATCCCTTCGCCGCGATGGCCTGATGGAGCAGATGGCAGAGGAGCGCGAGATCGACACCGGAGTTGAAGCGGTGAACAAAGCGCTGAAAGCGGGCCGAATCGCGCGTAGGATCGAAACGCCGGATAAATTCGGCTGGGCTACCCCCCATCGCGTCGAGTGCAGTGTTGGCGCTGCGGTGGATCTGTTTGACGTTGCCATAGGCAAGAGAGGCGGTCACGAAGGCCGCGATCTCCCGGTCCTCGGGGCTTGCATAATGGTGGGGAATGCTGAGGGCGCTGGTCGAGAGAAAGACAGGTCGACTGTAGCGGTGATATAGCTCATCCAGGAGCTGCTTGAGCTGCGCGTGGGAGCGCACGGCCATGGCGACGACTCACTCCTTGCTGTTCAGCTCCTTGGCCTGAAACCCGATGGCGTACGGGCAGTGGATCGGCGCTCGCTCGATGATCCCGTTGGTTTTGTAGTATCCGGCAATCCGGATGTTGTACCCGTTAATGCTGCCGGATACACCGCCACCCTGTACGTAGTTCCATCGCTGCTGCCTCGCTGAATCGTTAATGGCCACCACAATGGCGACGTTCCCATCCTTGAAGAAATGCTTATCGGCCGCGCTCAGTATCGTGGTCGCCCGGACGGCACCATACATCGGGTGCGAATGGTAGTCGCCTACGCACTCCCAGCGTGACGTGCTCCTGACGGCCTCCTCGACCCGCTGACTCCGCATCAGATCGACGTGTACCTCGCGGAACTTCCGGTTCGCCGTCTGGTACGGAACCACGAAATCAACGAGGATTCGTTCGGACATGCTCTGGCCAAGCAGGACCCCGAAGCACTCCTTGCGGTAGACTTCAATGGTCGAGACCAACAGTCCGACAAAGGCATTCTCGCTAAGGTATAGCTCCATCGCCATCAATCACCATCGGTACGACCTAAAAAGGGTAAGCTCAGCTTCGCTACGATGAGGCGATATGATAATGAGGCGCCGTGACTGGTGCGAAGCGTATCGCTATCAGGTTCGTCTTGGATGATCGTTCGTGAAGATGCGGTCGCGTGGAGGAAGAACCGGTTGAAGCCCCTCGCTGGAGATCATCGGTTCGCTTACGCCGGGGCAACTTCATCAACCGGCAGACTCGCCAAGCGCATAATAAGGATAACCCGCCTCTTGGAGGGAGGCAAGCCCAAAAAAAAGGCAACCCCGCCCGATCAGCGAAATGAGGTCAAATTGGATAAAATCATAGAGAAGTTCAATAATTAGCAGATTCAGCTATCAACCCCAGGCAAAGCATGGAACGTATCAGAAAAGCTGATAGCTGATTGCTGAAGGCTAATCGCTTTGGTCTACTACATAGAAGGCTTACGAACCCTCCATCGGCTTCTCGCAAATGTGACGATTCCGGGAAGCAGCGAAAGCCCAATGACGAGGGCGATGACGACCTGGATGTACCTGTCAATATTCGGGATGGTCTTACCAAGGAAGTAGCCAAGGGACGTCAGACTCACGACCCATCCAACCCCTCCCATCACATTATAGAGGACGAATCGTCCGTACTCCATTCGGCCTACTCCGGCCACCACCGGAGCAAAGGTGCGGACGATCGGCATGAACCGGGCAATGATGATCGTAATCCCGCCGTGCCGATCGTAAAACTCTTTGGTCGTGGTGAGGTGCTTCTTGTGGAAAAACAGCGAGTTTTCGCGGGTGAATATTTTCGGTCCGGTACTCGCCCCGATGGTATAGCCGACGGTATCCCCGATAATCGCGGCCAAGCTGACGAAGAGAAAGAGGCTCCACAACTCCAGGTGCCCGCTGGCGGCGAACAGCCCTGCCGTGACAAGGAGGGAATCCCCTGGCAGGAAGAAGCCGACAAAGAGACCGGTCTCCACGAAGACGATGGCGATCAGCGCCGTGAGGCCGCCGACCCGAATCAGGGCCTCCACATCGTACACCCTATGGAACAGATCCCACAGCCATTCCATCTTTTCTCTCCGCAGCAGGCTAAACGCCTACCCTGTATCAGTCGGTAACGGCGCCTTCCGACGCCGACGAAACTACGCGGGCGTACTTGGCCATAACGCCGCTCTTGTACCGGGGGGCAGGCGGCTTCCACTTTCGGAGCCGCCGCTTGAGCTCGGCGGCTGACAGCTCCACGTTGAGCTGCCGTTTCTTGATGTCCAAGACCACGATGTCGCCGTTACGTAGCGCCGCGATCGGTCCACCCACCGCCGCTTCCGGGGCAATGTGGCCAACCATCAGGCCATGCGTCGCGCCCGAAAAGCGTCCATCGGTCATCAGTGCTACTGAGTCCAGGAGTCCCGCGCCGGCAAGAGCCCCGGTGACGCCAAGCATCTCGCGCATTCCGGGCCCGCCCTTGGGCCCCTCGTAGCGAATCACGATCACGTCGCCCGCCTTGATCTTCCCAGCCTTGACGGCGGTGAAGGTATCCTCTTCCCGGTTAAAGACCCGCGCCGGGCCACGATGGACCATCCGCTCGTGACCGGCAACCTTCGCCACACACCCCTCCGGCGCAAGATTACCCCTGAGGATTACCATGCCCCCGGTCGGCTTGAGCGGCCGATTGAGCGGCCGGATCACCTCTTGCCACGGGGTCTCGCGGGCGCCCCGCGCTTCCTCGCCGATCGTCTTGCCGGTGACCGTCAGCTCGTCAGCGTGTAGGAGACCCGCATCAAGGAGACGTTTGGCCACCAGGGGCATGCCACCTGCCATGTACATGTCTGGAGCAGTAAAGCGTCCCCACGGCTTCAGATCGGCCAGGAGCGGGGTCTTTCTTGAGATTCGATCAAAATCGTCCAACGACAGCTTGATACCGACGACCCTAGCCACGGCGATCAGGTGGAGCACGGCGTTGGTGGATCCCCCGGTGGCCATCACCCCGGCGATGGCGTTGCGAAAGGCGTTGCGGGTGAGGATCTGCTTAGGCGTGATACCTTGCCGCAGCAGCTCCATCACTAACTTTCCGCTCTCGAAGGCCACCTCTTCCTTCCGGGCATCCGTTGCCGGGACGCCATTCCATCCCATCGGCGAGATGCCCAGCATCTCAAAGGCGGTGGACATGGTGTTGGCGGTGAACTGGCCGCCGCAGGCGCCCGCGCCGGGGCAGGCGCAGTTCTCAATGACGCGAAGCTCCTCGGCCGGCATCTTGCCGACATTGAACGCGCCCACCGCCTCAAAGACATCCTGGATCGTGAGATGGCGGCCCTCGTACTCGCCGAAGGCGGTGGAGCCGCTATAGAGCATGAGACCAGGAATATTCAGGCGGGCCAGCGCCATGACCGTACCCGGAATCGTTTTGTCGCAGCCGGAGATGACGACCAGGCCATCAAACAGGTGACCTCTGGCGACCAGCTCGATCGAGTCGGCCACAACCTCCCGGCTCACCAGGGACGTCTTCATCCCTTCGGTACCCATGGAGATCCCATCGGAAATCCCAATCGTGTTGTACTCGATCGGCGTCCCGCCGGCCGCCCGAATGCCTGCCTTGACCCGCTCGGCCAGTGTCCGGTGGTTGATGTTGCAGGGCATGACCTCGATCCAGCAGTGGGCCACGCCGACGAGTGGTCGAGCTAGATCCTCATCCTTGAACCCAATGGCCTTGAGCATCGCCCTTGCCGGCGCACGGTCCGGACCATCGAGTAAGATGCGGCTATTATGTCTAGGGTCAAAAGTCATTACTTTCTCCTCATGTGCAGCGTCCTTACGTGGGAACGGGTTACGGGCGGGTGATGCCCACGTGAATTCCCTGCCCTAGCAAGCGGGGCGGCGACGTGCGGTTAGTTGAGAGCAGATATAGCTTCCCCTCTTCAGTGACCACGCCGATATTGTTTGCTGACACCGAGAAGGGACGATTGGCCACCCCGGTCACGCCGGCCGAGAGATCGACCGGATTACCACCGATCTGGTCAAGCGGGACGCCCCATACCTTTTTGTTGGCGGGATTATACCAGACCAACAGGTCCCTCGTTGACGCGAGATAGACCGATCTTCCATGAGCCCCTGTTCTGAGATCCTCCAAGCCCTTCGCCGTATACACCGCACGGACCAAGTCCGGACTTCGCAAATCTCGCACAACCCAGAAGAGGTGCCGTTCGGTGACCTTCTGCGCGGTGACTTCGTATCCTTCCAACGTTATCAGGTCTGCTTCATCCCCTGACCTCGCGATCATGGTGAAGTCAAACAGGCTGAACCGCTGGACCCGCGACCCCGGATCCGGTGCCAGCCTGATGATCGGAAAGATCAGTTCAGGGAGAACCTCAGCCACAGCCTTGAGCTCTGTTCCATCCAGTCGCATATGCGACAAGGTTCGTTCCTCAGGGGTGACCTGGGTACTAAAGACGACCATATGCTCAAAGATCCCCATCTTCTCGTAGGCCAGCCCGGAGACGCTCCCCGTATTCGCCACAACCGACCGGAGCGGCCCGGTCGGCAGGTCAAACCGCCGCAACTCCTTATTCAGCCCGAAGAAGAGGGCGTCTTTGCCATCAATGTTGTACCGGATCACGGTGTCGATCGATCCGCTGACCGCGGAGATCTTCTGCTTGCCTCCGGTGAGCAAATCTACCAGGACCAGAATCCGGTCGCCCTGGCTCTCCGAAAGATAGAGGAGGTGATTGTCGTCGAGGAACTTCGGCGAGAAGCTTCTCGCAGTCGGCAGTTCATCCGAGAAGTTGCGCCTGACCCCTACGATGTTATTGTTTTCATCTAGATCGGCGACGAATACCTGATCGAGGCCGGTGGTGGTCCCGCCAGTCACATAGGCCAGCCGTTGGCCACTGGGTGACATGGCGATCTCCGAGATTGCCCCGGACAGGCCCGGGACGCGGACGGGCCTGCTACCATCTGCGTTCTGAACCAGGACCGAGGTTGTTCCCTGGCCTTCTGAGACGATGTAGGCGACCTTCGACAGCGTGGTCGCACAACCCGCACTGAAGATTATGGCGGTCATGAACCCACACAGGATAACGACCTTTCTTGCTTGCATCGGCGATCTCCTTTTCGTGCTTGCGGCGGAATCACTCACTGGACCGATCCGCCTCTTCGTTTTCAGCCTCCGGGTACAGGATTATAGGAGAGAATCTTCTTCGGCACAAGTACGGGCTGGCTCGGTCAGCATCGTCCCTGCATGTCCTACTCCCTGCGCCGGGGTCAACTCTACCAGCAGGGCATCAGCAGCCGCTTCGCCACTACGAATCGCGTCGGGGACGCCGACGCCGCGGTACGCGTTACCGGCCAGTTTGAGGGTTGGCCACCGGCGAAGCTGACGTTCCAGCGTTGCCAGCCGAGCCAGGTGTCCCACATGGTACTGCGGCATCGACCGAGGGTGCCGTACCAGATGACTCCATAACGGAGCAGATTCAATCCCCAAGAGATCCTTCAGGTCGTGGCGAACTGCGGCGAGTAGCCGCTCGTCATCCCATTCGAACGGCTCAGGCTGCAGTGCCCCGCCCGCGAAGGCGCGAAGCAGTGCGTGGCCGGCCGGCGCGCGATTGGCGAACTTCACGCTACTAAAGGAGCAGGCGATGATGGTGCGCCCCTCGCAGGCCGGCACGACAAATCCAAACCCATCGAGCGGATGGGGGATCGCCTCCATCCGATAGGCCAGGCTGATCGTGACCGATGAGGCGTAGGGGATGGCCTCCAGCTCTCGGGCGAGGTCGCCGTCAAGGTCATGAGTCAGTAGGGCGGCCTGGAAGGCGGGGACAGCGAGAACGACCCCATCGGCCTCGAGGTCAGTGCCATCCTTTAGCCGGATGGTCCAGCATTTCTCCTCCCGCGCGATCCCGGCAACCGGGCAGTCAAGCCGCACCGTGCCGGCAGGCAACCGCCTTATCAGGGCATCGACAAGCGCTTGCAGTCCATTGTCCAGTGTGGCAAACAGACTATACCGCGGGCCACTGTCGGCTTGGGCTTGACCTTTACCAGAGGCGCTCAACCGTTTCCGTCGCAGGGCAAGGATGAGGCTGCGATGCTGTGCTTCCATTTGCAGGAACTGCGGGAAGGTGGCCTGCAGGCTCAACCGTTCCGGGTCGGCCGAGTAGATGCCTCCAATCATCGGTTGAGCCAGCCGTTCGAGCGCTTCCGTTCCCAGACGACGCCGAACGAACGACGCAAGACTTTCGTCGGGACTTGGCTGCCCGCGGGGCAAGACCAGGTCTAAGGCCATTCTCGCTTTGCCGCGCCAGGTGAGCAGTCCTGATCTCAAAAACGGCCAGAATCGCGTCGGTGCCAGCAAGGTGAACCCTTCGGGCAGAGGATGAAGCGTTCTGCCCATGGCGACAAACGTCCGGCGATAGACCTCGCTGGTCCCGATGATCCGATCGCTCAGGTCGAGACGCCTGATGAGATCTACTGCCCACGGCTTATCAGTGAATAAGGTATCCGGCCCCGATTCAAGGATGAAGCCGTCCCGACACGTCGTGCCGATCACGCCGCCTGGGCGGGAGCCTGCCTCCAGGAGCAGCACCTCGCAGGGCGCCCGTTCACTGCCATGCAGCTCCTGTAGCCGGTATGCAGCGGCGAGACCCGCGATGCCGCCCCCGACCACCACGATACGTTTCAGGTCGTCGCCCCGACCGCTTGCCATCCCCTGCCTCTGTGTGTCTAACCCTGGTTCACGCTCTGCCGCACCAGGTCTGCCAGCGCCCGGATGTAGCGCGGATGATCGTTGACCGTACTGGCCCGTTTGAGATCGAGTCCTAACGCATCGGCCTCCGCCTTGGCTTCTACGTCCAGATCGAACAGCACCTCGACGTGATCGCACACAAATCCGATGGGGGCCAGCACCACCGATCGACGCCCTTCGACCTTGAGTTGCCGCAGGACATCACGTACGTCAGGCGTCAGCCACGGTTGCCGCGGATCGCCGCTGCGACTCTGGTAGGCAAGCGACCAGTTCGGGTGCCCCAAGGCTGCCGCAACGAGTCGGCACGATTCCTCTAATTGCTGAACGTAGGGCGACGATTCGGCCATGGAGGATGGGATACTGTGGGCCGTAAAGAGCAGCGGCGTATTGCAACGAAGAGCCGGGGGGATCGCGTGCAGTTGCAGGCGGATCTGCTCGGCCACAGCCGCGATGAAATCCGGGTGATTGTAGCAGGGCTGGGCGAAGTCCACGTGCGGCGCCCTGGGCCCTGCAGCTAACAGTGCGTCGGTGACCGCCCTCACCGATTTCTCCCAGCTTGCTGCCCCGGAATCGTGCGGGGCCATGATGAGCCCGACAGCGCGGTTCACGTGATCGCGGACCATCTGTTCGACCGTCTCGCTGGTCATGGGGTGCCAGTATCGCATCCCCACGTACACGGGAAGTTTCGGCCCCTGCCGCTCCAGCAGCGCCGCCAGGCTCTTTGCCTGCCGGAAGGTCAGATCAGTGATCGGTGACCGACCGCCAAGCTGTTCGTAGTGCCGAGCAACCTCTTCCAGGCGTCCCGGTGGCGCCGGCACGCCCCGAAGCACATTGCTCAGAAATGGACGGATCTCTTCAGATTTTGTGGGGCCTCCAAAGGCGATCATCAGGACGGCGTCGAATGGTGTCATCGCGTCCATCGCGTCATAGCGTCGTTGTGTCGTCGCGCCATACGCAATAGACGCTGCACCCAATAAACGCTATCTTGCCGTCTCTTCGTGAACATAGTCGATGAGCGCGCGCAGGTGGTCCACGGGGGTTTGTGGCAACACCCCATGACCGAGGTTGAAGATGTGGCCCGGACGTTTCGCGGCACGCTTAAGAATCCGGCCGGCCTGGCGGCGAATCTCATCAGGCTCGGCAAGGAGCACCATCGGGTCCAGGTTGCCTTGTACTCCGACCTCATGTCCGAGACGCGACCAGGCCTCGCCCAGGTCTACGCGCCAATCCAGTCCGATAACATTCCCGCCCGCCTCCCGTATCAGTGGGAGCAGCGTGGCCGTATCGGTCCCAAAGTGAATGACCGGTATACCTGGCGTCAGATTCGCGATGACGCGCTTCGTGTGAGGCAGGACAAACTCGCGGTAGTCATCCGGGCTGAGACAGCCGACCCAGCTATCGAACAATTGCGCCACCTGGGCCCCCGCGGCGATCTGGCCGTTCAGGTAGCCGGATACGACTTCTGATAGCCGCTCCATCAGTGCATGCCAGGCCCCAGAGTCGCGGTACATGAGCGTCTTGGTGTGTTGATACTGACGCGATCCTCGACCCTCGATCAGGTACGAGGCCAGAGTAAACGGCGCCCCGGCGAACCCGATGAGGGGAATATTCGGCGGAAGGGCCGCCCGCGCCAGCCGCACCGCTTCGAAGAGGAACGACAGCGATTCCTGCACATCGACCGGCTGTAGCCTTTTCAGGTCAGCCCCGGATCTCACCGGGTCGTGAATGACCGGGCCATCGCCCTTCGTAAACTCGAGGCCGACCCCCATCGGCTCCACCACCAAGAGGATGTCCCCGAAGATAATCGCCGCATCTACCCCAAGTCGCTCGACTGCCGTGACCGCGACCTCAGCCGCCAGATCCGGCCGGTGACACAGCTCCAGAAACGAGAGCTTGCCCCGAATCTCCCGGTACTCCTGCAAGTACCGCCCGGCCTGCCGCATGATCCAGATCGGCGTATAGGGCGTCGGTTCCAGACGGCAGGCCTTCAGGAAGGCACTCTCTTGCAGCAATCCTGCGCCCTGGTCCTCCCGCACCTCGCATCCCCGCTTAGAGCCTGCGGGGACAGGCCCCGCACCTCGCACCACTCTTGCTTGCTTGATCCGTCGCAGTACGTGTGCATGGCGCGCGACAGTGAGGATCAGGGGCCCCATCTTCGGATGTTCCGGCTCCAGGTCCACAACCAGGCCATGCTCGCGCAGGGCTCTGCTGCAGGTGGGGCCAATCGACGCGACGACCGCGTCCCGGAGTCCTGCCCGCAGCGACTCCTCCAGGCCCTCCTCTGCCGCGACCTGCAGCAGATGATCTACCTGCACCGCGGTGGTAAAGAGGACCAGATCGACCTCTCGCAGGGTGATGGCCTTGATTGCGCGCCGCAGAGGGCCACAGTCCTCTGGCAATGCCCATCGGTAGACGGAGACCCGCATCACGGAGGCCCCTCGTGCCGCGAGCCCGGTAACCAGCTCCGGGTTGCTCCGCCCGTACTCCTGTACCGCTACCCGCCGACCTTGCAGGGGAATCGCCGCGTCATCGATAGCGATCAGGATTTCACGCCAGGTATTCGGTTCCGGGACGGCCAGCGTAATCGGGACGCCCAGCTCGCGCAGTACCGTCTGCGATTTTGAACCGCGGACAATGGTCGGGATTCGGCTCAACGCGGCAAGGATCTCTGCGCGTGGGTAGGCGCCTTCAATTGCGGCAAGTAGGGCGCGGATGCCAACGCCGGTCAGCAGCACGATCATGTCGATCCGACCGGCCAATAACTCTCTCGCGAATTTTAACGCTTCCGGGTTTTCTGCGAGCGGAACCTCTCGGACAGCCGGTGCGGAGATCGGGGTCCCGCCTTGGCGGCTGATCAGATCAGCTATGGCGCCGGCCAGGCGACTTTCAAAGGAGACGACTTTGAGGCCGGTCAAGCCCGTTACTGGCGGAGCGATAATCTGGTTCATGGCTCAAAGCCTCTTCGGGGACGCCGAGACGAAGGATTTTTGCATACGTTCTGCACAACCATAGAATTACCCTGTAGTATACGGTCGGAGGCCCGAAAGCGCCAGAGCAAAAGATGATGCCGGATGAGTCCTTGACCCGATCAGAGGGTGAGATTACTATTGTCGACAATCAACAGACAGGATCATCCGTTGGGTGGTGGAGGGTCCGGTCCATAAACTCAAGGACGGCCATGATATTCGGAAGGCTCTGGATGATCGACAGGCTCACTAGAATCGCTAGGGGAACCACTGTCCTGGCGTTCGTTGTGAGTCCGTTGCTCGTCTCGTGCCGTAGCGCTCCAGAGCCGCCTAGCGGACAGGCCCTCTATCTTCGACATTGCGCCTCATGTCACGGCGAGTCCGGAGACGGAAACGGTTCGTTGACAGCATCCCTACGGCGCCCCCCATCCGACCTTCGCCTGATCGCGAAGCGCCACGACGGGCGATTTGATGAGAGCTATGTGATGCAAATCATCGACGGCAGACGCCCAGTAGCCGAGCATGGTACTAGGGAGATGCCTGTCTGGGGAGCAGTGTTCGAGATCGAGCATCAACGTAAAGGCTACCCGGGCTACACCTC
>JANGEZ010000149.1:0-3452 GCA_031838355.1 Candidatus Methylomirabilis sp. bin48
AATATCTATGTCGGAATCCTGTCTGGGAGAGCCTCTTGCCCAAGAGCCGTACAGGAAGGCCATCTCTATCCCGTATCGCTCAGAATTTTTCCTGAAGAATCCCTTCAGATGATCGATTATCTCTCTCCTGGCGTCCAACCCACCCCTCCCTCTCTCTCGATCTTGCTGGCAGCAGGTAACGTACACCGCGAAAGACGAGATGTGTAGCCGTCTCCCGCCAGACTTGCAAAAATTGAAAATTGGCCCGTGCAGGAGCAAAGCTCCTGCACCCCACAAAGGGTAAAGCAGCGAAGAAGCAAGGGGTTACACGACAGACCTGGCGCAACGGAACCCGATGTAGAGGAACCGAAGCGCCGGGACGAGACAGACACGGGAGGCACACTGAAAGTCGGCGGTGTTGTTGAGGTACCACGACCCGCCCCACAAGACCCGAGAGATTCCGCTCGCAGGCGGCCGGAGGTCGTCCTGTTTGTACCGTTCACAGGCGCTCCCATCATCCCAGTGATGAGGTGCTTGTAGCCCGGGTGCTCTGCGGTGCCAACTATGCCACAGGCGGTGTGGCCCGTCGCGCTTCAATCAATTCGCGGACAGCCGGAACCAGGTAGACTGTGGAAAGGTCGAACCGTGACAGGCAATCGGCCAGGACCCGTATTCGATCACCCGGAGTAAGGCGATCATCAATGATCGCCACGAGTTGTCCTCGCAGCGTGCAGGTCCCGCTCTTCACGACGAATTCCTGCTGATCCAAGCTCTCGTAGAGGACCTTGACGCCAAGCCGCTCTGCTAGCTCTTCAAACTGTTGCAGGAGTCTGGCTTCGACCATTGCGCTCACCAACGTGGGTGACCATCATCTGCAGAAGTCACCCTATAGAAGAAGCGCGCAAATGTCAAGGCGACGAACAGAGTGCCCGGAAGCAGAAGAAAACCGCTGCAGGACTAACCAGACGGTCAGTCCTGCAGCGGTCGGAGGGAGGGAGGGGAGGTCATGCGGAGCAGAAAGCGTTTACCGCCAGTGGCCTGGGACCCGGACACCCCACCGATTGACGTGTCCAGGCAGCCAGACAGGCCGATAAGAGACAGACGCAGGTCGCATGCGCCACCCTGGAGCCGGCGCCACAACAGGAGCGCTGGTGACGACCACCGGGTATGGAACCCCGACGTTGATCCCAACCCTGACCCATGCCAGAGCCGGCCGAGTGACGGCAACCAATCCACCGATAACGAGCGCCATGACGACCAATTTCGACAGATACTGTTTCATAATCGTTCCCTCCTGTTGTGGTTGTTGCGACTGTTTGCCTGATTAGACAACCGACCATGGCAAGGGTTTAAGGGCCGAATTACCTTGCCTCGCCCAAGAATTTCTGCTACCAATAGGCTGAAGTGAAAATCAGTTAATCCCTGTATTTATAAATAGTTAGACTGATTGCCACGTGGAGAACTATGTCAGACATCTCTCAGCTTCGCGCACAGGCTGAGGAACTCCGACGACTCATTCGACGTCACGAATACCTCTACTATGTGCAGGACCGGCCGGAGATCACCGACGCCGAGTTCGACAGGCTCTTTCAACGTCTGGCACACCTGGAAGCAGCGCATCCCGAACTGATCACACCCGACTCTCCTACGCAGCGGGTTGGCGGCCAGCCTGTCGAAGGGTTCGCCTCGGTGCAGCACAAGGTGGCGATGCTGTCCCTGGACAACGCCTACAGCGCTGATGAGCTCCAGGAGTTCGAGGCCCGCATGAAGAGGGCGCTGCCCGGCGAGCAGTTTACCTACGTAACCGAGCCGAAGGTGGATGGCCTTGGCGTAGCCTTGGTGTATGAGCATGGCCAGTTCGTGCGGGGAGCCACCAGAGGGGATGGCCGATACGGCGAGGATGTGACTCATAATTTGATGACAGTCAGGGGCATCCCCCGTCGGCTGCATGGGCCCTTGGTCAAGCTTGATATCCTTGAGGTGCGCGGGGAGATCTTCATGTGGCGTCAAGCGTTCGAAAAGTTGAATCGGGGGCTGGAGGCGGAAGGAGAAGAGCCGTTCGCGAATCCCAGGAATGCCTCGGCCGGTTCAGTCCGCCAGAAAGACCCGCGGATCACCGCAAGCCGTCCCCTCGATATCTTCATCTACGGCGTCAGCTATGCCGAGCCGGATCCGTTCAGAGGCCACTCACAGGCCATGGAGCAGTTGCTTGAGTCCGGATTCCTTCTCGATCCCAAAGACCGCAAGAACACGCTGGAACGCTATCGCCGGCGCTGCGCCGATATCGATTTGGCGATTCAGACATGCCTTGAGGTCGAGGCCGCTCGTGACGAGATCGGGTGCGACTGCGACGGGGTGGTGGTCAAGGTCGATGCGATCGAGCAGCAACGCGGGCTCGGCTCGACCACACACCATCCCAGGTGGGCCACCGCCTACAAGTTCCCAGCGCGGCAGGCGACCAGCGTCATCAGGAAGATCGAAGTGAGCGTGGGGCGAACGGGGGCGCTTACGCCGACCGCCATGCTCGATCCCGTAGAGATTGCCGGTGCCGTGATCAGCCGGGCGACGCTGCACAATGCCGATGAGATCGAACGTCTTGACGTCCGCGAGGGGGACACCGTCCTGATCGAGCGGGCAGGCGACGTGATCCCGCACATTCTGCGGGTGATGCAGGAAAAGCGTCCACCCCATAGCAAGCCATTCCGCTTTCCCACCCGGTGCCCTGTCTGTGGCGCCGAGGCCTTCCGACCCGAAGGCGAGGTCGTCAGCCGCTGCACCAACTCCGCCTGCTTAGCCAGGCTGAAAGAGTCGCTGCTGCACTTCGGCGTGAGAAGGGCGATGGACATTGAACACCTGGGCGAGGCTGTGGTGGAACAGCTTGTCGATCGGCAACTGGTCAGGGAGTTCGCCGATCTGTACCAACTTGATGTGGCCACCCTCGCCGAGCTTGAACGGCTGGCACAGAAGTCTGCCACCAATCTGTATAACGCGATCCAGGGAAGCAAGGGACGGGGATTGAGCCGTCTGCTCTTCGCCCTTGGAATCCGGTACGTCGGAGAGCACGTCGCCACGATCCTGGCCCAGCATTACGGCTCGATGGATCGGCTAGAGCAGGCGCCGGAGGAAGAGCTGGCCGAGATCTATGGCATCGGCCCCCGCATCGCGCAGAGTGTGGCGCTCTACTTCCGCCAGCCGGAGAACCGCCGCCAGATCGAGCAGTTGCGAGGGGTAGGCGTCAGTATGAAGGAAGAAGGGGTCACGGTGGGACCTCGCCCCCTGGCGGGTAAAACCTTTGTCTTGACGGGCGGACTGGAAACTCTCATGCGCGACGAGGCGAAGGAACTCATCGCTCGGGCTGGCGGTCGCGTAACTTCAACGGTTAGCAAGAAGACTGACTACGTCGTCGTGGGCACAGATCCCGGCAGCAAGCTCGACGACGCCAAGCGCCTCGGCGTCCCCACCCTCGACGAAGC
>JANGEZ010000150.1:0-3210 GCA_031838355.1 Candidatus Methylomirabilis sp. bin48
ATCCTTGCATTCCTACTGCCATTCAGGGGAGAGAGAGGAAGTTCCTGAGCAGAGCCTTGCCTTCTTTCGTCAGGATCGATTCGGGGTGGAACTGAATCCCTTCGATCTGATGCTCCCTGTGGCGAACTCCCATGATCTCTCCTTCGGCGGTCTCGGCGGAAATCTCAAGGCAATTCGGAAATCCCTCCCGATCCACAAGGAGTGAATGGTAGCGCGTTGCCTCAAAGGGGTTCGGCAGTCCCGAGAAGATGGTCCGACCGTCATGGTGGATCGGAGAGGTCTTGCCGTGCATCAAACGAGCCGCCCTCACGATCCGGCCACCGAACGCGGCGCCGATGCACTGATGACCGAGGCAGACACCAAGGATCGGGATCTGTCCGGCAAACTGCAAGATCAGATCACAACTGATGCCGGCTTCTTTCGGCGTCTTCGGTCCAGGAGAGATCACAATCCGATCCGGATGAAGCGCTCCAATCTCCTCCAGAGTGATCTGATCGTTCCGGAAGACGTGAGGACGTTCGCCAAGCTCACCCAAATACTGGACCAGATTATAGGTGAAGGAATCGTAGTTATCGATGACGACCAGCATCTGAGCTTACCCCGTATACCCGATCCAGAGATCGCCTGATTCGGCCATCTCGATCGCCTTGAGCATCCCTTTGGCCTTGTTCATCGTCTCCTCGTATTCCCGCTCCGGGTCGGAGTCGGCGACGATCCCGGCGCCTACCTGGACATGTGCGGTCCCGTCGGTGATGACAACGGTGCGGATAGTAATACAGGTATCCATGTTACCGGAGAAGCCAAAATACCCGACCGCGCCCGCATACGGCCCTCGACGCACCCGCTCAAGTTCCTCGATAATCTCCATCGCTCGTATCTTGGGAGCGCCGGTCACTGTTCCAGCGGGAAAGCAGGCACGCAGCAGATCGAAGGCATCATACCCCTCAGCGAGCGTCCCTTTGATGTTGGAAACGATATGCATCACATGCGAATACCGCTCTACTGTCATCAGCTCCGAGACGGTGACCGATCCTACCTCTGCCACCCGCCCAACATCGTTTCGTCCGAGGTCTACCAGCATGATGTGCTCTGCCCGTTCTTTGGGATCGCTGAGTAGTTCCTGCTCCAGAGCCAGGTCCTCTGCATCGCTCTGTCCCCTGGGGCGTGTGCCGGCGATCGGACGAAGGTCGATTCTGCCCTCCTCTAATCGGACGAGCACCTCAGGCGAACTGCCGACCACCTGGAAATCTCCCAGCCGCAGGTAGTACATATACGGTGACGGGTTGACGATCCGGAGGGCCCGGTAGATATCAAAGGGATCGGCTGTTGTTTTGGTCGACAGACGCTGAGAGATCACCGTCTGGACAACATCCCCGGCCCGCACATACTCCTGCGTACGCTGTACGGCCTGGATGAACTCCGCATGGCTCATACTGGAGGAAAGTTGCAGCTCCCCCACGCCTCGGCCCTCCGTGTGGCCTACATCAAGTGGGCGCCGCAGTGCCTCGACAACCGCATCGATCTTCCTGGCGGCGTCATCGTACGCCTCACGGAGCCGCCGCGGAGTCGCCTCGGGAATAAGGACATTGGAGACCACCTTGATCCGGTGAGAAATATTGTCGAAGATCAGCAGGGTATCGGGCAGGAAGAAGAGAGCGTCTGGCAGGTCGAGGTCGTCCTTGGTCATCGCCGGAAGCCGCTCGAACTGTCGAACGACATCATAGGCCAGAAACCCTACCATCCCTCCATAGAATCTGGGAAGACCATCCGTCCGCACCGGACGATACCGCGAGAGGATCGCCTTCAGTGGCTCCAGCACGTCTTTCTCAATGGCGTGAGATTGAATCCCAGCCTCGGTGATCACCTCAACCGTCGATCCCTTCGCTTTAAAGATAATACCGGGATTGCTGCTAAGAAAGCTATAGCGGCCCCACTTTTCTCCCCCCTCAACACTCTCCAGCAGGAAGGCATACTCGCCGCGATCGATCTTCCGAAAGGCCGAGACCGGCGTATCCATGTCAGCGAGGATCTCACGATAGACGGGGATCAGGTTCCCGTCCTCGGCCTTTCGCGAAAATTCATCGAACGATGGGTGCAGCATCTCCGCCTCGTTTGGGCAATATGATGCAAGACTGAAAAAACAGGGTCTTACCGTACCATAACGAAGAAAAAGCGGTCAAGGACAAACCCGGAACGGGGGTTGCGGGGGATCGCAGGAGAGGATTGATGGGGCGTTAATGCAGCAGCACGTTACAGGTGCTGTTGAACCTTTGCCTTGATGGCGGATTTCGGCATGGCGCCGATCACCTGCTCGACCTGTACCCCATCTTTGAAGAAGAGGATGGTCGGAATGCTTCGGATGCCGAATCGAGCCGAAGCCTGTCGATTCTCGTCCACGTTCAGCTTGGCGATCGTGATCTGCCCCTCGCACTCGACCGCTAATTCTTCAAGGATCGGAGCGATCATCCGGCATGGACCGCACCATTCAGCCCAGAAATCAACCAGGATCAGTCCCGTCCCTTTGATAACTTGTTCGTCAAAATTGTGGTCAGTGACCTCAACCATCTTACCCGACGCCATACTCCCTCCCGATTTACGCTTAATGCAGCAATGCCCTCGCCGGGCTCTCCAGCAAGGGCAAACGTACGTTGAACTTTATATTAGAAGAGAGGCGATCGGCTGTCAAGCAGTTTGAATCCACAGGGGGTTCATTCCATGCGGCTTGCCGCGAGTTCGCCATACCGGCGGACCCCGGATCGGGGGTCCGGGGCAGGCACCGGTATCCAGAGGGCCCGACTGGATTCCCCCGTATCCAGTACGGGGCAGGCGCGTCAAGCACGGAACGACGGGCCAGAACAGAGGACGATATCCCGCAGCTTACTGCGGGGTAGTTCATTCAGAGAGTGTGCTCATTAAAGATACCGGAACCCACCGGAAAAATCAAGGAGACAGCGAACTGTGATGTTGATCGTTCTTTGAGCTATGTCGGCTGCTGTTCCTCTCGGTCACTTACCGCAGGCTCCTGACGTATCTGGTCAGGCCGGAGACTAGAGATGTCCATCACCGAATTGTCTACTTCTGCCTCTTCAGAGGGACCAAGTGGTGTCAACCTCTCAAAATCCAATAAGACGCGGCCCACTTCCCGCTCGTTTGAATTCTCGACGGCCTTTTGAACCCCACGCTTCGTGATTCGCCCGATCAGCAGACCGA
>JANGEZ010000151.1:0-6138 GCA_031838355.1 Candidatus Methylomirabilis sp. bin48
GGCCAAGGCCGGTCAGCCCACTCGGGGATTCACGGGCTGCACTGGAAGGGCTGGACCAAAAGCAGGTGACCGGCAGCATCATCCGCCATGCCGGGCAGGTCGTGCTGAAGCTGGTGATCGATGTCGTCCGCTCGCGCGCTTTCGCGGTATCCGTCGGCAGTGCTGGGCGCTGCATGGGGTACCCTGAGGGCGACGGCTAGCGTACTGAGGAGCACGGGAGGACGAGCGAGGAGCGGTCTCTGTCTCGTAGCGGGTGATACAGGTTCCGAGCGGCCGCAAGCGCGGGTGAACGCCCGTAGGGATCCTTGCCCCTCGCGAGTTATGCGGGTCACTGGGTCGTATAACCGGGGTGATCGGCCACGATAGCATCCCAACAATGGCTATCTCTGTTTTTGGGACCCCGGCCACCTGTCGTCAGACCGAGCGCGGTAAATCGGCCAGCGCTACATCCCTGCCTAGAATGGCTCAAAAACCCTGAAAGTATACGGATTGCTCACCGCCGCTATGCCGTCGGCTCCTACAACGATCGCGATGAAACGATAGAGCTTTCCGGGCGTCAACGAAAACGAAACAGAAAGATTGTGATCCTCGCCGCCAAATAGTGTGTCTGTAAAGGCGTGGTAACCTACAAACGCGCCTTCGATATCGGTGACGATGTAGTGCCGGGTATACGACTGAGTCCAAGGCACATAGACTGTTATGTAGCCTACAAATGAATTGCTTACCAGGTTATTCGGCAGGCAGTCCACGACAGCAGTCTGACAGGTATGCGCCAAGTGGAAAAAAATATCATTCGCCGCAAAATCTCGGTGGGCAGCCGTCCCCGTTACGTTCTTGACGTTAATTTCCTCACCGCCACTTGAAAGACCTGGAACAAGCAGGATAAACAGAACCGCTAGCAGCTTTTTCATGGCTTTTCCCTCCAGTTTGACCGGACGTTAATTATTGGATCGTCCACAGGTTTGTGAAGGTCCAAGGCGCTCACCCCGCTTTTCTGGGTCGTCATCCACCAGACCGCCCGGAACCACACTCGCAGGGGCAGATGGCTCCGGTGAAAGATCGTCCCAGTCGTCACCGACACCATCGCATCACAGCCGCGACACTGGAAGAGCCGGTGTTACAGAAGCCGCGCCTAGCCGTGACCGCAGTGCGGGCAGTGAAAGTCCTGAGGCCATCGCATACCAGACCAGGTAGGCTCGGCAGGCTTCTTCGGTTCGGCATCGATCCTCAAATTCCAAAAGCGTTCTGGGGTCGTCTTCGTTTGCATCGCTAGATTACTTTCGGAAGCAACCTAGGTAAAGTGAACATGCCTTTAGGATAAAAATCCTATACCTTCTGGACGAAGTGCTGTCAAGGCATTTGTATTTTGGGAAAAGGCATAGTGATCAACGAAGGTAAGAGGTGCTAGGAGGGGTTGCCCAGCCCACTTGTGCCTTCATCGCGTGAACTGGAAAGCCTGAACTGCGAGGCTGAGTTGATTTGCGGGTTGGAGGGGATCGGTCCCCGCCACCACGATGCCGGCATAGGTGTAGTAGGTACCGACCGGGTCTGACCAGGCGAAGGTATACAAGAACGGGACCACGTGAGGCGCGAGCGTCGTATTCGCCGAGAAGGGAACCGGGACAGGGCCGAAGGCAAAGGCGATCGTGCCGCCTGGGCTGGGGACGAATGAGACGAACGTGGCCCCGTCTGGCAGCAGAGCCCCAAGGTAGATATCAACCTGAGTCGGTGCAGATCCTGGGGTAAGCGTTGCCTGATAGCCGACCATATCGTCCGTTCGAAACGATGCTCCATTAAGGGCGACAGCGGCATTCGGCGGCGTAGTTCCTAAGTTGGTCGAGATGGAGCCTCTTCCATCCACCGCATTGGTAAAGTAGGGGACCCAGCTTGAGCGAATGGTTTCGATCTTGCTCAGGTCGGCCGAAGAGGGCGCCGTGCCCGCGCTGACCAGGAGAACGAATGCCTGATGCCAGACGGTGGTTGGGTTGACCCCGGTAAATCCGGATGGACGCGAGTCCTCGATGGCGGTGATCTGAGAGATGGATACGTTCTGCCGTATGCCTGTCACTGTTACGTCTCTTGCGGGCGAGCTACTCCGGGTATTTGTGGTCACGGTAGGATTCTTGATGAAGAAAAAATCCGGTACCTCGCCGGTCGAACGCAGGCCCATCGCATACTGATCCAATGGGCTATACCGGATGGTCAACTCATTCGAGGTGAAGGTCCCATTAGCGTTATCCACCCAGTTGTTCCCCTCCATATCCGAGGCATTACTATCAAGGAAGAAACTCCAGTGCGCCAAATCCCTTCCCAGGAGGAGATCGCTATTGATCCCGCCATCGTCGAACCTCAGGAAAGCCAACCACTGGTGGCCTGCCTCCTGGCCCATCAGCGTCAATGTGGAATCATTATTACCAGGCAGGCGGCAATTCGGGTTCGCCAAACAGTTGAGATCATCAGGGTAGACCGACAGTTTGTTCATATTCAGCAAGCTGTGGAGCCTTCCAGGGCTGCCGAAGAATGAACTGCCATTGAAGAGCGGTTGTCCGGTTCCGGTCATCGAGACTCGGATCGGTTGCTCAAAAGCGAAGGCATTGCCGAGGGCGTTGCTGAAGTTGGCGAACATCACGAGCTGGTCGAAGCTGTCGCCGTGGGTTTGATAAAACCGTCTGGCCACAGCGGGAATATGGACCAGTGGGTTCGGCATACCTCCGAAGACCTGGATCAGGGGTTCAAAATCTGGCAAGCTCGAGAGAGAGCCGCCGCTCCCGGTGTGGAGGTCCAGGGTCGTGGTTAGAACCGATGCCGAGTTTCCCGGGGAGATGCCCACGAGGAAGCCGCCTAATACCGGATTGGTCGAGGGCGGGCCGATGCTGCCGTAGGTGAGCTGAATGACGCCGCTGGGAAACAGCGTGATCTGGAAGGTATTTGAGGTCCCGGGCGCTTCCCACCGCGGAACAGCACTCCAGGTGATCAACACCCGGTCCGGCAACGCATTGAAAAACACCCCGCCGCCAGCCGTGGGGTCGAGATCGTTCCAAAGGGGGGCGATGCGAGGTTGGACTTCCGCCATCCGATCTAAGACGGTGCTGAGGTCGGTCGCGCTAAGGGGGTTGAAGCTGACAAAGCTACTCGCAGTCCCAAAGGTCGCGTATCCATTTGAGTTGACAAAGAGTGCCGTGTAATTCGCGCCAAAGAAGGGGAAGCTGAAGCCGATGGCGAGCGCGCCTGTCGAGACGTCATCATCCAGGCTAAGGTTGGTCCCAAGGTTGGAATTGATGGTTCCTGGTGCAATGCCGATGGTGTAGCCGCCGCCGGTCTTTGGCGTGAAGGTTAACGTCTTGCCGGCGAGATCGAACTCCTCTCCGGGCTGAAGGATCGTGGGATCGGTTTCGATAACGGCGATGTCGCCGGAGTCAAAGTCCGCCCAGGCTGGGGTCGCCAGGAAGGCCACGAGGAGGAAGAAAACGGTTGGTGCGTACTTCGCTCGAAATGGCTTGCAGCGCTCCACAGGGGTCACTCCTCAGCGGCTCTTGCCGTTCACGGGTATTGCCCTGTGTTCCCGACCCCTGCGACCGGCTGCCATTGGATCCGAATGGCGCCTGTGGTTGTGAGGAGAACGACTCTCTTAGGGTCGGAAGGATCTTCGGTCAAGGTTACCCCCTGAGCACCCGGGGGAACCTCGACCTCCAGTGCAAACCAATGTGCTCCGCCGTCGGCGCTCTGATAGATGAACGTCTTGACCAATCGGGAGTGAAGCGGCCGGAGGAACATTGCCATCATCTGTCGGGGATCGGCTCGATCGATCACAATGCTGGGGCTCTCAACACGCCGCTGCAAAGGGAACAATCCCAATCCCCGATTGATGGCGGCCCATGTCGCTCCGCCATCGGTGGTCTTGTACAGACCGTGAAGCTCAGTGCCTGCAAAGGCGATTGAGGGGTTGGTGGGGTCAACCGCTAGACTCCTGATCGGCGCTGATCGCCCGCCTGCCAATGCCTCTGGCAATCCCCGACTGGCTGAACTCCAGGAATTCCCCCCATCAGGACTTCGGAAGACCCCCTCTCGCTCGGTGCCGACATAGATGGTCTCAGGAACTGTCGGCGCAACAGCAATGGAGCGGATGGCGGATCGGGCCTCTGCAGGAGTGGCAAGCGGCCTCCAGCTTACCCCGCCATCTGGACTCTTCCAGAGTCCGCCGCGTCCGCCGACAAAAAGCTGCTCCGCATTCTCCGGATGAACCGTCATGGCGAGGATGTCATCATTTTTCAGGGGAGCAGTCTGAAGCCGGTCCCAGTGACGGCCTTCGTCCTCACTGGCGAACAGGCCGGTCTCGGTTGCCACATAGAGCCGTCTTGCGCCGCTCGTCGATTGCACCACCGTCTTGGGCCGACCGACGGGAAGCCTGGGGCCTGGCTCGCGCATGATGCCTGGCGTACCTGCGGTCTGGTCTCCCCCCCGTTCTCCAGACGCGAAGGCCGAGACGGCCCACACCAGCGCCACAATCACTCCAGAAACGCGAAGCAGCCGACCGATCATGGTTAATCCTTATAGGTTTCTCAACAGTTCGGCGGAGCTTATCAAAGGGTCTCAGAGGTGTCAAGCGGCCCTTGCCGCAAGCTGTGTTATACTACCCCCATGAAAATCCTCTCTGCCGAGTTTGTCATAAGCATAGCGTCGCTCGCCCAGCTTCCGCGTGAGCAAAGAGCGGAGATCGCGGTCGTGGGCCGCTCTAATGTCGGCAAGTCCTCGTTGATCAACTGCCTGCTGCGCCGCCGTGGGCTTGCCCGCGTCAGCGCCGCACCAGGCCGAACGCAGCTTCTCAATTTTTTCCTGGTGAACCAGGACTTCTATCTGGTTGATCTTCCTGGCTACGGCTACGCGAAGGTGCCTGAATCGATCCGGCGGGCGTGGGGACCACTGGTCGAGGGGTATCTTGCTGCGAGTCGCGACCTCAGGGCTGTCATCGTGCTTATTGATGCGCGACAAGGGGCCACGGAGAAGGACCTTCAGATGAAGCGATTACTGGACGATTTCTCCATCGGCTGGGTCCCCGTTCTCACCAAGATCGATAAGCTTCGGCGGACGGGCCGCGATGCACAGATCCGCGATGCCGCCCACGCCTTGGGCTTGAGTGATCCTCGGGAGATCATCCCGTTTTCTGCGAAGTCTGAGGAGGGTCGAGAATCGTTGCTGGCCATCATCGATGGCTGTGCGCAACAGCGGCCCGACCCGAGGTATTCGACGTTGACTCCAACCTCTGTACCTGCTAGGCTCAGATCGGAAATGATGGGGCGGTCAAAGTGACCAGCGTCTGGAAGAGTGCGTGCGGAGCTGGATGAGTATGATGAGGTCAGGGCGGGTCCGACAATGCTTTTGCGGATTGTTGGGGCTGGCTGTGTTCGGTCAAGGGTGCGTGGCTGCGCAGACGGTGGAGCCTGAAGCTACTGGAAACCGTGGAGTGCCATTGGCTGCTGTTACTTCCGTGGCCGAAGGGACCGAGCGGGAAGGAAAGGCTGAGGTCTACTACCGGTTCATGAGGAGCCTGCTGGCAGAGCAAACAGGGGATTATCAGGTAGCGATCACATGGCAGAGGGAGGCACTGCACGTCGACCCCCGATCTGTCGTCATGCACAATCACCTGGCTTCCCTGTACATGAAGCGAGGCGACGCTCGAGGTGCGATTAAGGCGGGAGAGGAGGCGCTCGCCCTTGATCCGAAGAACCTTTCAGCTCGCCTGCTCTTGGCGACCGTATATCAGAGCTTGCATAACCTTCCTGTCGCCGAACGTTATCTCCGCGAGGCGGTCGACCTGAACCCCAGCCGGACCGAGACATACCTGCAGCTCGCGTCCCTCTATGCGGAGGTCAAACGAGCGCAGGAGGCGATCGCTGTATACCGGAGAGCGCTGGACGTTGATCCTGGTTCGCTGGTTGTCCGCTATAACCTGGGTCGTCTCTACCTGGAGGAGGGACAGCCAGAACAGGCCAGCCAACTCTTCCAAGAGATCCTGGAGCGTGATTCAGACTTCGATCCTGCGTTGGCGGCGCTTGGGATGAGCCTCGAGGCGCAGGGGAGATTTGACGAGGCCAGGGAGATGTACCAACGTGCGATCGAGAGCGATCCCAGGAATGGCGA
>JANGEZ010000152.1:0-9188 GCA_031838355.1 Candidatus Methylomirabilis sp. bin48
CCGCGTCTATGCTCAGCTCGATGGAGAAAAATCGCGATAAAAGTTCTTCTACGCACACGCTTAGACGCCAGGCTTTGCGCATAAGGCTCTAACTTGCTGATTGGCAATGGGTAGCGCACCATTTGTCCACTTAATGAATAGTTCCTATCAAAAGGCATATACAACCCACATGGTGTTCGGCTAGAATGTTCCGGGATTGCACATCTAAAAAATCTTCTGAGGAGAAGTTCCATGTCAAAAAAGCATCCAGTTATTGCAGTCACCGGCTCATCTGGGGCGGGTACTACCTTTGTTAAACGTGCGTTTGAAAACATTTTCCGCCGTGAGGAAATTATCTCCGCGATTATTGAAGGTGATAGTTTCCACAGCGTAACCCGCACGCAATTCAAGGAACGCTCTGCGGTTGAACACAATTTCAGCCACTTCGGCCCGGAAGCCAACGACTTCCACGCGCTCGAAGCACTGTTCAAGAGCTATGGTGAAGCGGGGGTTGGCAAAAAGCGTCACTACCTGCATAACGCTGAAGAAGCGGTCTTCCATTGCAAGCGATTGGCGGACTCGGGTATCACCTGCAATGCTGGTTCAGGTGAATTCACCCCGTGGGAAGACATTGAAAGCAACACCGACGTCCTGTTCTATGAAGGCTTGCACGGTTTAGTGAAAGACAATTCCCCAGACCAGAAATACGGCGGCTATGACGTAGCCCAGCATGTTGACATCGGCATCGGGGTAGTACCTAGCGTCAACTTGGAATGGATTCAAAAAATCCACCGTGACCATGCTGAGCGCGGCTATTCGCCCGAAGCAACGGTAGACACCATCATGCGCCGGATGCCGGACTACATTAACCATCTGGCCCCGCAATTCTCGCGCACCCACGTCAACTTCCAGCGCGTGCCTACTGTGGATACCTCCAACCCATTCATTGCGCGTGATATCCCTTCCGCAGATGAAAGCTTTGTGGTGATCCGCTTTGTTGATCCGAAACGCTTCGGGGTTGATTTCCCGATCCTGTTGGCGATGATCAACGGCTCATTCATCTCACGCCGCAACACCATCGTTGTTCCGGGCGGCAAGATGGTCTTGGCAATGGAACTGATCTTAGCCCCGATCATCCACATCATGATCGAGAACAAGCTCAAGGCATAACGTAACGCCCAATGTGTTCCGCCAGCCTTTGCGCCAATACAGGGCTGACAGTTCCTAACGTTTCCAGAATTATGGTAACTACTCGGGTGCTTAGGCTGTAGGCTAAAGGCTGTTAGTCGTTGCGCATAGACCGAATCAAGGCGCCCAGAACCTTTTCGGTCCCATCATTCTTCGCGTCACATTCGGCAAACGCCTGGCTCATCTGTGCGCGTTCCTACCGTCTAACAGCCTACAGTCTATCTACCTGAGTAGTTACACTCCGCGAGCGGTAATCCCGCGCCTTGCCTACCGACCAGTTCGGGTGAAGGTATTGTAAGTTGTTGGTGCGGTCTGCCAATTTCACCTTCGCACCCCTCCCGCTGCACAACACTCCCGCCCACTCTCCGTCTCGCTGCCCGTTGCAGCCTCATGTCATCGAAAACGCCTCACAAGGTAATTCCATCGCACTACACTCTTCATGTCATGTCTGGGGAAACGGAGGACGGAGCAGGATAAAGAGCAGGAGGGCTGAAAGGCCGGCCAGGGCGGCGCCAACGGTGAACGCCGGCCCGGCGCCGAAGGACTGGTAGAGGTAGCCCATCAGCAGGCTACTGGGCAGGGCGGCGATCCCGATGCAGAAGTGAAAGAGGCCAAAGGCGGAGGCCTGGCGATCCGGGGGGACCAGGTCGGCAATCAGGGCTCGCTCTCCCCCTTCGGTGAGTCCGAAGTATAGGCCATAGAAACCTATGAGCACCCATATATGCCAAGGCTGACTGGCGGCGCCGAAACCCAGGTAGGCGGCGGCGTACACCAGCCATCCGGCGATAATCGCGCCCCGCCTCCCTTTGAGGTCGGAAAGTATCCCGCCCGGCATCCCCGTCACCGCCTTGACCAGGCTGAAGAACATCCAAAGGAGCGGCAGGTGGGCAACGGCGACCCCGACTTCCTGCGCTCGCAGGAGCAGGAAGGCGTCGCTGGAGTTGCCCAGGGTAAACAGCGTCACGACTATGAGAAAGCGAGTCAGTTGGGCATTCAGGCCGTCAGTGCCTGGCATCGCTTTGGGGGCTGCTGTGGAATTGACCCGGATGTCGCTCACCTTTAGGACGAGAATGAGGATCGAGAGGATGCCAGGAATCGCCGCGAGCAGGAAAAGGGTCCTGAGCTGACCACCCATGAGTAAGAGGAGCACGAAGGCCAGGGCCGGACCGGCCACCGCCCCCAGGTGATCCATTGAGCGATGGAACCCGTAGGCCCTTCCCCTGATGTGAGGTTCGGTCGAGCCGGCGATCAGGGCGTCCCTCGGTGAGGTACGCAGCCCTTTGCCCAGACGGTCCGTGAACCGGACCAGCAAGACGTGCCAGGGAGCCAGGGCGAAGGCAACAAGGGGACGGGTAAGTGTGGACAGGGTGTAGCCGACGACCACCAGCCCCTTGCGCCGGCCTAGCCGATCGGACAGCCGCCCGGAGAATAGCTTAGTCAGGCTGGCTGCGCTCTCGGCGATCCCCTCCACCAGGCCGACGAAGGTCGGGCCAGCTCCGAGTACACTGGTGAGGAACAGCGGCAGGAGCGGGTAGATCATCTCCGAGCTGACGTCGGTGAGCAGGCTGACCAGCCCGAGCGCCACCACGTTCCGGCTAAGGCCGAACATGCGAGCCCTCTGACTACCTGACGCGGTAGGTCTCTATACGCTCATGAGCGGCGCCTAGACCCAGCCAACCGGATGTCAGGCTCGTTCGCCCTTCCAAGTTTTTGTACACGTTAAAGAAGTGCTCGATTTCTTTCAGCACATGAGGCTCCACGCTGGCGAGATCCTCGATCCGCTGATAGCGCGGATCGCCGTGGGCTACGGCGAGGATCTTCTCATCGATCCCCTTATCATCGACCATGTCCAGCATCCCAACGGGCCGGGCTTCGACCAGGCAACCGGGGAATGTCGGCTGGGAGATGAGGATCAGAACGTCGAGCGGGTCCCCATCTTGACCGAGCGTACCCGGGATAAATCCGTAGTCGGCCGGATAGTGCACCGGTGAGTACAATACGCGGTCCAGCCGGAACACGCCCAGGCCCATATCGTACTCGTACTTATTGCTCGAGCCTGAGGGGATCTCCACCACTGTATTGACGATAATCGGCGCGCCATCCCCGATCGGTAAGCTTTTGCAGTTCACCGTTAAGCCCTCCTCAACTCACGTACAACCGTGAGAATCATTGGGGTCCGCCCTGCTCAAGAGTAGAAATCAGTTGGTCGATCAGATCGTTACTAAGCGGCAGTTTGCGCAGCGCATCCATGGTTCTGAACAGATCGTACTTGGCGCGCCTCAGCTCAACAACGCCGTCTTCGATGATAGCGTAGCCACACTCAGGGTTGCCATCTCTTGGCTGGCCCACGCTGCCGGGGTTGACGATGACCCGCGAGCCGATCCCCCGCACCATCGGCAGGTGCGTATGTCCCAGGAGGATGAAGTCAGCCTTAACCCCTTCGATCTCCTCGCGAAGCTGATCGTCGGGCAGTTCGGGCGTGATCTCATATCCGTACAGCGGGTCACGAGGTGTGGCGTGGAAGGCGGCAAAGCGGTAGCCGTCGAGCTTAAACTCGACCGAGCCGGGTAGCGCCCGCAGCCAGTCAAGGTCCTCGCTGCTCAGGAGGGTGCGATGGTAAGCGAGGGTCGCTTCCGCCAACGCCTTGTTCGCCGGCGAGCAGCGACAATCGACGTCAAGCGCCAAGGCATTGTCGTGATTGCCGCGGATGGCCGCGAAGGCGCGCTCCCTGATGAACCTGATAACCTCGTTCTGGGAGGGTCCATAGCCAACCAGATCGCCAAGGCAGATTAAGCGGTCGAACTCCTCCGCTGTGGCAGCTTCGAGCGCCGCCAGATTGGCGTGCAGATCGGAGAGCACCAGGATTCTCATCGAGCGGTCACCTCTCGGTTCGCTCCATTATCTCACGGTGGAGCCTATCTCGAAAGAACTTCGTGACGTAGCGTGAATCGCCAGAAGATTGCCTTTGAGGTAGCCATAGTGTATGATTCGATGGATGTGGCGTGATCCGTGTGTGAACAAGGAGACGCGTGAGTGCATAGCTTTCGGCAAGTGATAGTGGATGAGATTCTCCCCGCAGTGAGTAAGCCGTCCCGGTACATCGGGATGGAATGGAATGCCATCAAGAAGGACCCCGCCAACGCGAAGGTTAAAGTCGCGCTTGCCTTTCCTGATACGTACGAAATCGGCATGTCTCATCTGGGTCTGAAGATCCTGTACCAGGTCCTGAACCGGCATCCGGAGTTTATGGCGGAGCGGGCCTATGCGCCGTGGGTGGATGCGGAGCGGCTGCTGCGGCAGCGGCGGGTTCCACTCTGCACCATTGAATCCGGCTACAGCCTGGCTGATTTCGACCTGATTGGTTTCACGCTGCAGTACGAACTCTCCTACACAACGATCCTGAACATGCTGGACCTGGCCGGTATCCCGCTCCAGAGTGAGCAGCGCCGCAAAGGGGATCCATTCGTGATCGCGGGTGGTCCTGTCGCCTTCAACCCGGAGCCGATCGCCGACTTTATCGACCTATTCCTGGTCGGCGATGCGGAGGAAGCGATTATAGAGATCTGTGAAGCGGTCCTGCAGTGGAAAGCATCGGGGGGGCGGCGTGAAGAGCTCCTCGAGGCATGGGCTAAGATCGATGGCTGCTACGTGCCCGCGTTCCACCAGGGCGAGACAGTTCGCAAGCGGACAGCGATCCACCTCGATGGGATCGACTATGGCGCATTTCTGGTCCCATTCATGGAGATCGTTCATGACCGCGTCAGTATCGAGGTGATGCGTGGATGCACGCAGGGGTGCCGCTTCTGTCAGGCCGGCTACATCTACCGACCGCTTAGAGAGCGATCCGCCGAAGAGATCATGCAGATGACCCTGCAGGCGAGACGGGGGACCGGGTATGAAGAGGTCTCGCTTGGCTCGTTGAGCATCGCCGATCTGACCGATCTCCCTCATCTTATCCGCCCGCTCATGGAGGAACTCTTGCCGGAGAAGGTCTCGCTGTCACTCCCCTCCCTTCGGGTTGAAGCCCTGAACCGTTTTCCGCATGTGGCCGAGGAGATCGGACGGGTTCGAAAAACCGGCTTCACTATCGCGCCGGAGGCCGGAAGCCAGCGACTTCGAAAGGTGATCAATAAGGAGGGGTTCGACGAGGAGCAGATCTTCATGGCCGTGAGGAATGCCGCCAAATCCGGCTGGGAGTCGGTGAAGTTCTACTTTATGATTGGGCTCCCGACCGAGACGCAGGCGGACCTGGACGAAATGATTCGCATCACGCGGGAATCGGCGCGGGTCGCGCGGGCGGAGTCGGCTCGAGGCTTTGGGCTGACGGTCAGTACCTCCTCATTCGTCCCGAAGCCCCACACCCCCTTCCAGTGGTTCGCACAGGAGCCGATGGAGATCCTCAAGGAAAAGCAGGATTTCCTGAGGCGAAAGTTGCGAGAAGCGAAAGTGTCGTACAAGTGGCATCATGTCCAGTCCTCATTCCTGGAGGCGGTCTTCTCCTTGGGTGACCGCTCACTTGGTCGAGCCATCCTTCGCGGCCATGAGCTCGGGTGCCGGCTTGACGGCTGGACTGAACATCTGAAGTTCGACAGGTGGATGCAGGCCTTCGACGAGACGGGGATCGATCCGAAGATGATCGCTAATCGGCCGCGCAACCTGGATGAGCCGCTACCGTGGGATCATATCGACATCGGCGTCAACAAGCCGTTCCTGCAGCGAGAGTACAAGAAGGCGGTAGAGGTCCGCGGAACGGCCGATTGTCACACGGCTCCATGCACGGCCTGTGGCGAGATCTGTATGCCCAACTGGCCGACCTGGGCCGAACAGGTCGGGATGTCCGTGCGAAGCGCGAAAACCCCCCACCCCCCCTTTTCAAAAGGGGGGCACGGGGGGATTTTGGGCTCAGCGTGCGCGGTCCAAAGTGCCTCGCCCGACACCCGACACCCGACACCCGACACCCGGAGCGAAGCTCCCGTGCAGCGCATCCGGTTTATTTTTCAGAAAATCGGGGTGCTGCGGTATCTTTCTCACTTGGAGTTGATGAAGGCGTTGGGCCGAGCGCTGCGTCGGGCTCGGATAGCCGTAGCCTACTCCCAGGGGTATAACCCCCAGCCAAAACTCGCATGTGCTATGGCGCTTCCAGTGGGGGTCGAGGGGTGGCAGGAGCTGGCGGACATCGAGTTGATCGCGGCCACAACCCCAGAGGAGTTGGTGGCGCGGGTCAATCGGTCCCTGGCGCCGGAGCTACACCTGCTTCGGGCCTGGGAGGTTCCATTGGCGTCGCCCTCGCTCACACCGTTGGTGCGGGAGCTCAACTATCGAGTCTCATTGCCGTTGAATGGCTCCTCCCAGGAGATCCGAGCGAAGCTCAGCTCCCAGACGCTCTGCAATGAGTGGCTCGATCAACCAATCATCCCGGTCCGCGTCAGGCGAAAGGATAGGCTCGTGGACGTCGATGTCCGGCCGCAGATCCTGGCGTTGGTGGCGCTGCGCGAAGAGGGAAGTGCGTTCTGTTGGGACCTCCGCCTGAGTACGAGTCATGGCAGCAGTGTGCGACCTCACGTGATTATGGCTCACCTGTTAAAAGATACGCTCGACGGCCAGTGTGATGAATGGGAAGTGAAGTTGCGTGTGGTAAGAGTTGCGCTGATCCTGGATGGTGAGCGGTGATTGCTTTTGCCGCTTGTGAGCATTAACGTTGAGGAACCCCCCTGTTTAAGGAGAAAGCGATTATCGCTCAATGAAACGCGAGATCATTGTGAACTCTTCCATAGTAGAAACCCGAGTGGCCGTCCTGGAGGACGGCATTCTGGTCGAGCTGCTGATCGACGACTCGAAGAATAAGAGCATCGCCGGAAACATCTACAAAGGGCGTGTGCTAAAAATCCTTCCTGGGATGCAGGCGGCCTTCGTGGATTTGGGCCTGGCGAAGGATGCCTTTCTGTACGTCCGGGACATTTTCGAGGACGTGGAGGAGTATGAGCAGATGCTGATCATCGGGGAGGAAGGTGAGCCTGGAGAACCCCTCTCCGAGGAGCCAAGGCCCAGTTTCTCTCGAGGTCGTCGCCCACAGGCCAGCATCGAGGAAATCCTGAAGGAGGGCCAGGAGATTGTCGCGCAGGTGGCGCGTGAGCCCCTCGGGACCAAAGGCGCTCGCATCACCTCTCACATCACCCTGCCCGGCCGCCATCTGGTCTATATGCCCACCGAGCAGCACGTCGGGGTCTCGCGGAAGATCGAGGACGAGGCGGAACGATCCCGGCTGAAGCAGATCATCGAAGAAATTAACCCTCAACGGGAGGGGGTCATCGTCAGGACCGCCGGGATCGGCAAGGAAAGAGCGGAGATCGAGGCCGATCTCGAGTTTCTCCGGGCCCTCTGGAAAAAGATCAGAGACAAAGCCGAAACACTCACCGCCCCTGCAGTGGTCCAGAAGGACCTGGACCTGATCTTCCGGATCTTCCGCGACCTCTTTACGAAGGAGGTGGTCCGCCTGGTGGTAGACAGTCCGGCGGAGTACGAGCGGTGTCTGGAGTATGCCGAGTCGCTGCATCCCGATCTGAAGTCGCATCTATTCCTTTACACTGAGGACGAGCCGATCTTCAAGTCGTTCGGCATTGAACGAGAGATCGAGAAGGCGCTGCGACACAAGGCGTGGCTCAAATCAGGGGGCTATATCGTGTTGGAGGAGACGGAGGCACTCGTCTCCATCGATGTCAACACCGGAAAGTATGTCGGCAAGCACGATTTTGAAGAGACGGTCCTCAAGACCAATCTGGAGGCGGCCCGGGAGATCGCACGCCAGGTGCGCTTACGAGACCTGGGTGGGATCATTATTATCGACTTCATCGACATGGCTCGGCAGGAGAGTCGGGATCGGGTGCTGCAGGAGTTGAAGGAGGTACTGAAACCCGACCGCTCCCCCACCAACGTCTCACTCCTGTCAGAGCTTGGCCTGGTCGAGATGACGCGGAAGCGGGTCCGCCAAGGGTTGAACAAATCCCTGAGCGCTTCCTGCCCCGCGTGCGGCGGTCTTGGCTACATCCGCTCAACCCCCTCCATCGCCCATCAAGTCCTTCGAGAGGTGGAGTGGCGGCTATTCAGTAAGCGTATCCCCCTCATTCGGATCCGTGCCCATCCCGACCTGATCGACTGGTTCCGAGCTGAGGATGGCGAGGTGATCGAAGCGCTCCAGCAGACCTATGGCGGAGAGATCGTCCTGGTTCCGGAAGAATCGTTGGATCCCGGGAAATACCAGTTGCTGGAGGGCTAGGGGCCAGACGCCCTAACGCCTCACCCTTGCACGCATTCCCGCCGGATTCTTTGAGAAGCCCCGTGACCACAGCATGAAGCGCCTCACGTTATCCAACAGCCGCCTGGGATTGTATACCGAGTGCCCTCGTTGCTTCTGGCTGGAGATCAACGCCGGGATCAAGCGACCAGAAACTATCTTTCCGAGCCTCCCTGGTGGGCTGGACCTTCAGTTCAAGCGATACTTTGATCAGTTCAGGGACCGTAGCGAGCTGCCTCCTGAAGTGAAAGGAAAGCTCCCGGGAGAACTGCTATCGGACACGCAGACTATCGACCGATGGCGTGATTGGAGACGCGGGATCCGCTATGCGCCGGCCTGGGCTGACGTTGAAGTGATGGGGGCGTTTGACGAATGCCTCGTGGACGAGGCCGACTTCTACTACCCGCTGGACTACAAGACCCGGGGGTATGCCCCGAAAGCCGATACCCATGCTTTCTACCAGAACCAGATGAACCTCTACACGCTGTTGCTGGAAGGTAACGGCCACAAGACCAAACGTCTCGCGTATTTGATCTACTATCATCCGATCGAGGTGAAAGAGCGCGGCCTCATTCAGTTCCAGGTCGATGTCCGGGAAGTTCCGACTGACCCTGCGGTCGCTGAAGCGCTCGTGAAGGACGCCGTGGCGATTCTTCACGGCCCTGCCCCGGTCAGCTCATCCTCATGTGGGTTCTGCCGATGGAACAGCGCAGTCCTGAAGTGGGAAGAC
>JANGEZ010000153.1:0-2632 GCA_031838355.1 Candidatus Methylomirabilis sp. bin48
ACGGATCGCAGGAAAGGGTAGGTCCTGGAGAACATGAGATCGGTCGTCAGGGGGCGTTTCAGAATACGAAGGATCGTCTCCGAATAGTTAAAGGTGACCATGAATCCGATCCCGATGGCTGCCAGGGAGATGAGGATTCGCCTCCGGAGCTCCTCCAGGTGGGAGAAAAACGACATCTTCTCATCAGACATTCCGCGTCTCGTGCGTTCCCTTCGGCTTGTCCTCCTGGCCTACGGTCGAAGGCGTTTCAGCCTCGGCGGCTTGTTGCTTCTGCTCCGTCGCCGCACCTGCCTTCTCCTCCTCTGCCGCTAGCTCTGCAGACAGCCCTTCCTTCAACTCATCAGAGGCTCGCTTGAACTCCGCCATGCCTCGGCCCAGCGATCTAGCAAGGTCTGGCAGTTTCTTGGGGCCAAAGACTAAGAGCGCGATTACGAATATTACGATCAGCTCTTGCATCCCCAATCCGAACATCCTATAACCTCCTCACGAACGCTGCCAGTCCATCTTCCTTAGCGTAATTGAGGCTACCCTTGACCCGCACAAAAGTCAAGCCATCCGTTAGATGGGAAGAGAGCTTAAGAGCAGCGCGGGAGATGGGGGATCAGGGCCGAGATGCCGGCGTTGACGGCCGCGGCCTAAGCCCTGCCATGAGGGATATCCAGGATCACGGCGAGGACTATCAGAGGTTCCAGGGAGCAGGGAAAAGCGGTCAAGCAAGAAGACGCGGCAATAGGGCCAGCAGAAACTCTACGCGGTATGATCGTCCAGGAGAGTGCAGCCTCTTTTTCGATTGGTAGATCTCGCGGATCAGGCGCGCTTCAATGCCACTGATTCGACGATGTTGGCTACATCTTCACATCGGTCGGTGGTCATCTCCATCGTCTCGTAAATCTCCTTCCACTTGATTACATCCATCGGGTCGTGTCTCTTGTCAAAGAGGTCGGCAATCGCCTCTCGGCTGATGTCATCGGCCATGTTCTCCAGCCGGTTGATCTCGATGCAATTCTTTATCACATCGTCCATCCGCTCGAGGTTAGACACCGCCCTGACAATCTCCTCCGCCGATTTCAGGATCACCTGGGCGAGCTTCCTGGCCTCCTCGGTGGGCTGCTTAATCTTGTAAAGGCTCATGCGAGCCGCAGATGCCTCGATCAGGTCCATGACGTCATCCAGCGCCACAGCGAGGCTATGAATACCTTCGCGGTCAATAGGGATAACGAAGGTCTGGTTCAGCTTCCTGATGATTCGGCGGGTGATCTCGTCTCCCGCGTGCTCGAACTCCTCAAGTTGCTTCCAGTATTCTTGAAGCTCTGCGCCTCGCTCATCCGTCATCTGAGCCAGGACTTTGGCGCCCTCTAATATGTTAGTGGCTGCCTCCTCGAAGAACTCAAAGAACTTCTCTTCTCGTGGGATCAGTCTGAACATACCGGGTGTGGGCTCGCAACGGTGAAGGGGGCTATCTGGACCCTGCTCGCTCGGTGATCATTCCAACAGTCTCGATGCCGGAAGATTTTATAGCATCCATCACATCGATGACAAAACCGTAAGGGACCCTGGCATCGCCGCGTAAGTAGAGAACCCGCTCCTTCCCGGAACCGATCATGGATTTAAGGCGGGTCTCAAGCTCTTTCCGGGGTACCTCCTCATTATTGACGAGGATGCGGCTGTCTCTCGTCACCGTCAAGGTGATGCGTTCTTCCTCTTTCACCTGCGATGCCTGTGCCGTCGGGAGCTGGATATCAGTCCCACGCTGGAGCATCGGGGTCGTCACCATGAAGATGATCAACAGGACAAGGGTCACGTCCACCAAAGGAGTGATGTTGATCTCTGAAAGTAGTCGCCGATCTTTCCCGCCGTTAGTCTGCATGCCTATCCTCTTTAGTCTCCGTGATGGGTGGCCTGATCCAATAGCCTGTCCACCATCTCCGAGGTCGCATTGTCCATTGCTGTGGTAAAATCCTTGACCCTGCCGACAAAATAGTTGTACGCGATCACCGCGGGAATAGCCACAAACAAGCCCGCGGCTGTTGCCACGAGCGCTTCGGCTATCCCGGATGATACCGTGCCAATCCCACCGGATCCCGTCTTGGCAATCGCCTCGAAGGCCCGAATGATCCCCAGAACGGTCCCGAAGAGGCCGACAAATGGGCTGACATTGCCGAGCGTCGCGAGAGAGCCCAGGTATCGTTCCAGACGGGTGATCTCCGCGGAGGTGGCCCGTTGCATAGCCCCCTTGCACGATTCGAGCCGACGCGAAAATCGCTTACCGGAGAGGACCGGAGATTCCTGGTCGATGATGGCCAGGAGACCGGCCTCCAGGACCCTGGCAACCGGGCTGCCGGCGTTCTGTTCGCACAGGCGGAGCGCTTCTGCCCTTTTCCCATCCGCCACATACTGCAACCCCTTCCCGGCTACCTGTTCGGTAGCTTTCTGAGCCTTATAGTATGTATAGAACCGCTCGCCGATCACCGCGAGTGAGTAGATAGAGAAGATGGCGAGGATCACCATCGTGATCCCACCGTGAGCAATAAACTGGAAGGTCCCCTGCCCCATCATGTCAGATTATCCTTCCATATCAGGTAGATAGACCGAGGGCTGAAGGTTTTTTGGTATAAATAGTGCGCGTGGCAGT
>JANGEZ010000154.1:0-2728 GCA_031838355.1 Candidatus Methylomirabilis sp. bin48
CAACGTGCAAGGTTCAAGGTTCAGCGGATGAGAACCCTCCACCCTCCACCCTCCACCCTGCACTTACTATTGTGGATCTCGGTACCGGCTGCGGCGCGATTGCCTTGGCGCTTGCTGTCGAGATGCCTCACGCGCTCGTTTACGCCATCGATCGTTCGCCGGGCGCTTGCAGGATCGCCAGGCGGAACATAGAGTCGCTGGGGCTGACGAGCAGGGTTCACTGCGTACAGGGCGATCTGCTTGATCCGCTTCGAACGATTGACGCTGGGGGAGGGTGCGATCTAATCGTTTCAAATCCTCCCTACATCCCTTCCGGAGTATGCAGCGCCCTGTCTCCCGAGATCGCTACCTACGAGCCTATTGAGGCTTTAGATGGCGGTCCTGACGGTCTCCGCTATTACCGGCGAATCATCGAAGAGGCTCCTGCCTATCTTCGCGAGGGCGGCTGGCTGACCCTCGAGGTCGGCGACGGTCAGGCGCCGGCCGTGATGGAGCTGGTCCGGAAGACAGAAGGCTTCGGACCAGCCGGGGTGAGACAGGACGTAGCCGGGCGCGACCGAGTCGTCTTTGCGCCACGGCGAGGGAGGGCGCATGGATAAACTGATTATCAGAGGTGGGGCGCCACTCAGAGGACAGGTAGAGGCTGGTGGCGCCAAGAACGCGGCCCTGCCAGCAATGGTGGCGTCTTTGCTCACAGAGGAGTCGATCCAGCTTCATCGCGTTCCGCAACTGGGCGACGTGAGGACGATCGTCGGCCTGCTCAACCATTTAGGTGTGAGCATCGAAGGACGTGATCGAGAGACCATATCCCTTCGTGCCGATCGTATCGGTCAGCTTGAGGCTCCTTACCAACTGGTCAAGACGATGCGGGCATCGGTGCTGGTGCTTGGCCCGTTACTGGCCCGCTTCGGGCGGGCACGGGTCTCTTTGCCGGGAGGGTGTGCGATCGGGACGAGACCGATCAATCTGCATCTCGCGGCTCTTGAAAAGATGGGTGCAACGATCAGTCTGGATGCTGGATACGTGGAGGCGAAGGCGCCACGCTTGAGGGGCGCCAGGATCACGTTCGATAGCCAGACCGTCACCGGCACTGAGAATCTGATGATGGCCGCCACCCTGGCGGATGGGGTTACGGTGTTGGAAAATGCCGCGTGCGAGCCCGAGGTCACTGACCTGGCCGCTCTGCTAAATCGCATGGGGGCAAGCATTGAGGGTGCTGGGACTCCGACGATCAGCATCGAGGGTGCCCCACATCTGCACAGGGCAGAGCACGAGGTGATTCCAGACAGGATCGAGACCGGGACGTTCATGGTTGCGGCTGCGATCACCGGTGGCGATGTCACCATCAATCGCTGCCTGCCGTCCCACCTGGAGGCGGTCACAGAGAAACTGCGTGAGACAGGCGTAGTTGTGGAGGAGACGGACTGCAGCATTCGAGTCTGTGGAGATGGGCGAGTGCGCGGAGTTAACATCAGGACCCACCCCTACCCCGGTTTCGCTACCGATATGCAGGCGCAGTTCATGGCCCTCATGTCCAGTGCCCAGGGGAGCAGCGTTATTACCGAAACGGTTTTTGAAAACCGATTCATGCACGTGAATGAGCTGTTGAGGATGGGTGCGGATATCAAGGTGATTGGCACTACCGCGTTCGTCCACGGGGTTCCCATGTTGTCGGGCGCGCCGGTGATGGCCACCGACCTTCGGGCGAGCGCATCGCTGGTTCTGGCGGGACTGGCCGCCCAGGGAACCACGACCGTTTCGCGCGTCTACCATCTGGACCGGGGATACGAGTCGATTGAGCAGAAGCTCCTCGGTCTCGGCGCCAGCATTGAGCGAGTCGCAGAATAGATAAAAGAGAGTTTCGAGTTCGGGCTCTTCCATTGACCCGAAACCCGAAACTCGGAACCCGAAACTGCCTGAACCGGAAGAGATGAAACCCACAAACAACGACGTGATCGCTATTGCGCTACCAAAGGGTCGGTTGCTGACCCCTATCCTTGAGCTCTTTGAGGGGATCGGCTTCTCTTGCGTGAAGGGCTTTTCTGACTCACGGCGCTTGATCTGCGAGGATCGCGATCGGCAACTCCGATTCCTCATACTCCGACCTGCCGACATCCCGACCTATGTGGAGCGCGGGGCCGCCGACATGGGTATCGCAGGGAAAGACCAGCTCCTCGAGCAGCACCGGGATGTCTATGAGCCGCTGGACCTCAGGTTCGGCGCCTGTCGGCTTGTCGTAGCCGAGCCGGCCGAGCTCCATAAGCAGGATGATCCCCATTCCTGGTCGTATCTGAGGGTGGCCACCAAATATCCGAATCTTGCAGAAGCGTACTTCAGTCGTAAAGGGATCCAGGCCGAGATTATCAAGCTGACCGGCTCCCTTGAACTTGCGCCCCTTGTAGGACTGGCCGAGCGGATTGTTGACCTCGTAGAGACCGGGCAGACCTTGAAGGAGAACGGGTTGGTGGAGGTTGAGGAGATCGCCAAATCTACGGCACGGCTCATTGTCAATCGCGCGAGCCTCAAGACGAAGTATCGCAGGGTCCAGGACCTGATCGAACAGATGCGAGCGCAGATTGAGACGCATGCGGCAAGGGTGTGTGTATGAAGGTACTCCAGGCTGGATCGCGCGAGTGTACGCTGTTCTTCTCGCAGATCAGGTCCCGACAGGGTACCGTACCCGCCGAGGTCGAGCAGGCCGTTCGCGATATCCTGGAAGGGATACGGA
>JANGEZ010000155.1:0-7559 GCA_031838355.1 Candidatus Methylomirabilis sp. bin48
TTAACCAGGAGGTGCCGCTATGGGGCGCATATCGAACATGCACGATGTGGCGATGAGTAAGTACGCATGGCAGCCGTATGGTGAGTATCTGGAACGCTCACGCATCCGACGCTTCATGGATCGGCATGGCATAGCAACCTGGCAAGGGCTAATCCGCCGATCGACTGAGGATATTGAGTGGTTCTGGCCGGCTGCTCTCGACGATCTGGGCGTAGAGTGGTTTCAGCCTTACACTAGGCTATATGACGCCTCACGCGGAATGCCGTGGACCAGATGGTTTTTGGGTGGCAGGCTGAATATCGTCCATAATTGCTTGGACCGCCATATCCGTGGCGGCCTAGGTAATAAGGTCGCGCTTGTATGGGAGGGGGATGATGGGGAGTCCCGGCGCTGCAGCTACGGTGAGCTTCATGGGATGGTGGCAGATCTTGCCGCGGCCATGCGAATGGCAGGGGTACAAGAGGGGGATACCGTGGGTCTGTGCATGCCGATCTCGATCGAAGCGGTTGCCGTCATGTTCGCAGCCCTCAAGATCGGCGCTGCATGTATGCAGATCGCTGCCCGCTCTGCGCCGCAAGAGGTGGCGACATCCCTACAACATGGCAACGCCAGACTGCTGTTTATCAATGATGGCTACCCGCGCGCCGGCAAGCGGTTTGATCTTGGAGCCACCGCCAGAACCGCGCTCAAAGAGGTTCCAACCCTCAGGCTGGTCGTTGTGCTGCAACGTATGGGCGATGCCCATGTTGCAGAATGGGCTGGTAGAGGTGAGGATGAAAAGCGACTGATCGGTTGGCGGACCTTTCAGGAGTCTGGCCGTTCAGCACCTGAACCTTCCACGGCGGTCCTCGATTCCGAGCACATAGCCCTTATCCTATTCAGTTCCGGAACGACCGGAAAACCGAAGACGATTGTCCATACCCATGCAGGAGCGCTTGCGCAGATCGTCAAGGAGGTCGGGTATGCCTTTGATTGCCGCCCTGATGACACCTTCTATTGGTTTACCAACATAGGCTGGATGATGGCGCCATGGGAGCTGATAGGCGTCCTGTTCTTCGGCGGCTCTGTCGTATTGTACGAGGGGACCCATCTGTTTCCTACTCCCCACCGGTTGTTTGAGTTGATCGACAGGTACGGCATCACAATAGCCGGGTTTACACCCACAGGAATGCGCGGCCTTGCAAGGCTGGGCGAGGACTATGGCTCTCACAGATTAACCTCGTTGCGCATTCTTGGTTCAACAGGTGAACCCCTGGACCCTGAAACCTGGAGATGGTATTTTCAGGCCTTCGGTCGAGGCAGGTGCCCCATCATGAATATATCGGGTGGGACGGAGCTGATCGGATGCCTACTGTCGCCTTTGCCGGTCATGCCTCAAAAGGAAGCGACCCTTGGCGGACCCGGACTTGGGATGGATGTTGATGTTGTCGATGAGGATGGCAGATCGATCCGCGGCAAACCAGGCTATCTGGTGTGCAGAAAGCCCTTTCCTTCAATGACAAGAGGTTTCCTTGGTGATCCGGAGAGGTTCCTTCAGACATATTTTCCGGGTGGAACCGATCAGTGGGTTCATGGAGATCGGGCCCAGGTCGATGAGGACGGCCTGTGGTACATCCTTGGGCGCACTGACGATCTGATCGTCAGTGGCGGCGTTAAGCACGATCCGGCCAGGATCGAGGCCGCCCTGATCTCTTTTTCGGGCGTTCCTCCGATACGGGAGGCTGCCGCAATCGGCGTGGATGATCCTCTCAAGGGCCAACGAATCGTCTGTTTTGTTGTGGCTGAACCAGGACCAGCTCGCTATGTCGTCCAAGAAGCTATTGATGCAATGATCGGCCATGTAGGCAGGGTCTACGACCCGAAGGGCCGCCCGGATTCGGTCCATTTTGTCAGTTCGCTTCCCAAGAACCTGGCCGCAAAGATCCCACGAGGTCTGATCCGGATGGCGTATGCAGGCGAGGGGGTGGGCGATATCTCAAAGCTGGAGAACCCTAAAGCCCTTGACGAGATCGCCGTGCTCGGGCAGAGCCGATCAGGGGGAGCAGTGTGAACGATGTTGCCATAGTATGGACCGGAAGGACCCCGTGTCGATCGCGGTAGGTTGAAAACGAACCTTCTTGGAACTGGCGCAGATGGCCGTTGCCGAGGCTGTGCATAACGCGGGCATTCACATCCGCGACCTGTAGGCCGGCGTTGTCGGAATCCATAACGACCGCATGAAATTGCCTACAAGCCTTGCTGAATGCGGGTTTCTGAGATTGTATGTTACCTAGAACACTGGTAGGATATCATGATAGCTGCCACACATACGGTGCGGCGTATGTGGGACGCATAGATCGTTCCTGGAGTTCGACCGTTGAAGACGGGACATGGTATTGTGGTTCGGAGACCCGAAGGCTCGCGGTATCGCGCTCGTGTGACGTTCAAACACACAGTCTGCAAGGTATGTGGTCGAACGCACTCAGGTTGGTACGACCGGATGACGCAGCTCCGCGTGCGATCTGTCCTGCGGCGAGACGCTGGTCTATCTGGAGATCTAGATTCGACGGGTGCTGTGCCGATGCTGTGGCAAGGTGAAGCGCGCGCGTCTCGACGTTCTTGCCGACAATCCGCTGAGTAGTTACTAATCACTCCCCTTCACGGAAAATGATTCATGCGCATCGGCCCCCACCAACTCACAAATAACCTGATCGTCGCACCCATGGCTGGCGTGACGGATCGGCCTTTCCGCATATTGTGCAGGAGCATGGGCGCAGGCATGGCGGTCAGCGAAATGGTGGCCTCCAACTCGCTGCTGTATGGTTCGGAAAAAACTAAACGGCGTGCCAATCACGAGGGCGAAACCGATCCGATCTCGGTGCAGCTCCTCGGCGCCGACCCGAAAATGCTGGCACAGGCCGCCCGTTACAACGTGGATGCTGGCGCGCAAATCATAGACATCAATATGGGCTGCCCGGCGAAAAAGATCTGCAATGTGATGGCCGGTTCCGCGCTGTTGCGGAATGAGGCGCTGGTGGCACAGATACTTGAAACGGTGGTGGCGGCGGTGAGCGTACCGGTCACCTTGAAAATCCGCACCGGATGGGATGCGCAAAACCGTAATGCAGTGCGCATCGCGCAGATCGCCGAAACCAGCGGTATCCAGGCGCTTGCCATTCATGGCCGCACGCGCGCCTGCGCCTACACCGGCGAGGCGGAATATGACACCATCGCGGCAGTGAAAGCCAGTGTGAAGATTCCCATTATCGCCAACGGCGATATCACCACCCCGGAAAAAGCCCAGTATGTGTTGGTGCACACCGGTGCGGATGCCGTGATGATAGGCCGCGCCGCGCAGGGCCGTCCGTGGCTGTTCCGCGAAATCGCGCATTTTATGGATACCGGTGTACACCTGCCCGCGCCACAAGTGGATGAAATTCAGTGTGTGCTGCTCGATCACCTGCATGGTCTGTACGATTTGTACGGCGACCATGTCGGCTTGCGTGTGGCGCGCAAACATATCTCCTGGTACACCAAAGGGCTGGTCGGTTCGGCGCAGTTCCGCCGCTGCATGAATCAGATGGAAAGTATTGCGGAACAATTGATGGCAGTAAATGATTTCTTTGATAGGCAGTTGCAGCACGGGGAACGCCTGCACTATGCCGAGGGACTCGCTGCATAAGGTTGGAGGCCATAATGGAACAAGGAAAAAAGGATTGCTGGTCCTGTGCCTATCAAAATGTTTTACTCCAGACAACCTTGTTAGGTATTTGTACCTGGTTTGAGAAAAATAACAAGGGCCAAAGCAAAGAAATACCAGCCGATCTCGTGGATAAAGGGTGCAATCTGTGGATGAGGAAAACGGATCGGTAAAAAACGTGAATATTGTGAAGAAAGTTATTCTCTACAACCGATTAATGGCAACCGGCCAAATCCCAACCCATTGGCATTTGGGGTAGGTTGGGTTGGGGCGAGTGCTGCCAGAGGGCGATCTATGACAAACCAAGGACGGTGGATGCCGCCTTCTCTCCAACCGCTAGAATCGCCCACACTTCAAACCATCGAACACCGCATCGCCACCGAGCTCGGTGTCAAGCCTGCCCAAGTCATTGCCACGGTTCAATTGCTTGACGAGGGTGCTACCGTACCCTTCATAGCCCGCTACCGCAAGGAAATCACCGGCGAGCTCGACGACACCCAACTGCGATTGCTTGAGGAACGACTGACCTATCTGCGCGAACTCGAAGAGCGCCGTGCGACAGTGCTTGCGTCCATAGAGGAGCAGGGCAAGCTGACTGCCGAGTTGAAAGCCGAGATCGTTGGTGCAGAGACCAAACAGCGTCTCGAAGATCTCTACCTGCCCTACAAATCCAAGCGACGCACCAAGGCCCAGATTGCTCGAGAGGCGGGTCTGGAGCCCTTGGCCGATGCCCTGTTCAACGATCCAACACGAGTTCCGGAGATTGAAGCCGCACAATATGTTCGAACCGACATTGAACCGCCGGAGCAACATGTACCGGATGTCAAGGCAGCGCTCGATGGTGCACGCCAGATTCTGATGGAACGGTTCTCTGAGGATGCCGGGCTGCTCGACGGGCTGCGTCGTTACCTGTCCGATCATGCGCTGATCGTCTCCAGGGTGGCCGAGGGCAAGGAGACCGAAGGTACCAAGTTCCGCGACTGGTTCGATTTCCGTGAACCGATCAAAAGCGCTCCCTCGCACCGGGTTCTGGCAATGTTGCGAGGCCGCAACGAGGATATCCTGCGTTTGGCGCTGAAGACCGAACCCGAGCTTGAAGATCCGCCGCGCGCCTCGCCCTGCGAAGCCATGATTGCAGGCCATTTCGGCATCGCCGACAAAGGACGTCCGGCGGACAAGTGGTTGCTGGACTCGGTACGCTCAGCCTGGATGGTCAAGCTCTCGCTGCACCTCAAGCTCGAACTGATGAACCAGATGCGGGAACGTGCCGAGGACGAAGCCATCCGGGTCTTCGCCCGTAACCTTCACGACCTGCTGCTCGCGGCACCGGCCGGCCCGCGCGTCACGATCGGTCTTGATCCGGGGATTCGCACCGGCGTCAAGGTTGCTGTCATCGATAAGACCGGCAAGCTCATCGACACCTCTACGATTTACCCTCACGAACCGCGCCGGGACTGGGAAGGTGCACTTGCCACCATTCGCCAGTTGGCTCAAAAGCACGGTGCAGAGTTAATCGCCATCGGCAACGGCACAGCCAGCAGGGAAACCGACAAGCTCGCCGCCGATCTCATCAAGCGCCACCCCGAATTGAAACTGGCCAAGGTGGTAGTATCGGAGGCAGGGGCATCCGTCTATTCAGCCTCCGAACTGGCCTCGAAGGAATTCCCCGATATAGACGTCTCTTTGCGGGGCGCCGTGTCTATCGCGCGCCGTCTGCAGGACCCCCTGGCAGAACTGGTCAAGATCGATCCGAAGAGCATCGGCGTCGGCCAGTATCAACACGATGTGAATCAGGGCAAGCTGGTAAAGTCGCTCGGCGCAGTGATCGAGGACTGCGTGAACTCGGTCGGCGTCGACGTCAATACCGCATCCGTGCCGCTACTGACTCGCATCTCCGGTCTCACCCCGACACTTGCCGGTAACATCGTCAGCTACCGCGATCAGCATGGCGCCTTCAAGAGCCGCAAGCAGTTGCGGCTTGTCCCCCGCCTGGGCGACAAGACATTTGAATTGGCTGCCGGTTTCTTGCGCATCAACAATAGTGACAACCCGCTCGATGCCTCGGCTGTGCATCCGGAAGCCTATCCCGTCGTCGAGCGAATTCTTGCCGACATCAGGAAGGGCATTCGTGAAGTGATTGGTGACGGCGATGCCGTGCGCGCCCTCAAACCTGAGAAATATACTGATGGCAAGTTCGGCCTGCCTACGGTTCAGGACATTCTCAAAGAACTCGAAAAACCCGGCCGCGATCCGCGACCTGAGTTCAAGGCCGCCATATTCCGCGAAGGGGTTGAAAACCTCAAGGACCTTGAGCCCGGGATGATGCTGGAAGGCATCGTCACCAATGTCACCAATTTCGGTGCCTTTGTCGATATCGGCGTACACCAGGACGGTCTCGTCCACATCTCAGCGCTTGCCAACAAGTTTGTCAAAGACCCGCACAGTATCGTCAAGGCGGGCGACGTTGTGAAGGTGAAAGTGTTGGAGATCGATATCGCACGCAAGCGCATTGCCCTGACCATGCGCCTGTCTGACGAAGTCACAGCGAGGATTGACGGCACCATGTCGCATCGAAGAGGCAAAACCCCGCTACCGAAACCAGATGCAGTACAACAAAGCGGTGCGATGGCAGCGGCGTTCGCGAAGTTGAATCAGCGATAATGGGTGGACCCAGAATCTTCCGCAGGTTCGGAAGGACCAACCGACTGCGGCTTCGCGCAATCCGATCCCGTAATAATACGCAGGAAAAGTGAGACACCGCGATGCCCGCGACGCAGGCTATTCTCGTTCGCCGACCGAGTGATCTGACGGTCGCCTGGGCGCAACGCATCGTTGTGCAACATGCTGCCGACGCCACCGTATCGGAGGTCAAGGTGCTGTCCGCTGATATCGGGACGACAACGCGGGTGCGCGTCGCGGTTGAACATAATGGGCCGGAGACGTTGCCTCGTCGTTGGTTCGTAAAACTGCCGTCGCGGTCTTGGCGAGCATGGTGCATCACGGCGTTACCACGCCTCCTCCAGACGGAAGTGCGCTTCTATCAAGAAGTGACGCAGGCTGTCCCCGTACTTCAGCCCACCATCTTAGCGGCGCAGAGCCGGTGCGGACTGGGCACGACACTGGTCCTTGCTGATGTGACAGAACATGGCGCTGTTCCCGGCGCTTCCGGGGATGCCTTGACGGTCGCCCAAGCGACCTTGGTGGTCGAACAACTGGCCCGACTCCACGCGCAGTTTTGGAATACAGCGAGTCTCGACCACGAATATCGCTGGCTGGCTGGTCCTGTCCGGCGCTGGGAAGATCGGCTGGGATCAGCCCTGGCAGTGCCGTTGATGCAACGGGGGTTACGACGTGCTGGGAGCGCCGTCCCCATAGCGCTCCACGCCCCCGCTATGCACTATGCGCGCCAGCGTTGCCAAGTGATGCGTGTACTTGCAGACGGCCCACGGACCCTCGTCCATCACGATGTACATCCCGGCAATCTCTTCTGGCAGCAGTGCCAACCAGGACTCCTCGACTGGCAGCTCGTCCGCATTGGTGAGGGGATCGGCGATGTTGCGTACTTCTTGGCTACCGCGCTCACACCTGAAATCCGGAGGACGTGCGAAGCGCGCCTGCTCGCACGGTATCAACAGGTCCTTGAGGACCATCAGATCGCGGATCTCGATTCCACAACGCTGCGGCAACGATATCGCGCCCATCTCCTCTATGCCTTTGAAGCCATGGTGGTGACGCTTGCGGTCGGTGACATGATGCCCCTGGAGAGCAATCTCGAACTCATCCGCCGAGCGGCCGCGGCGGTTGAGGATCACGACGCCTTTGCGGTCATACCGGCGAGAAAGTAAGGTGCACCCCATTGTCAAGACAGAAAAAGGTAGAA
>JANGEZ010000156.1:0-15880 GCA_031838355.1 Candidatus Methylomirabilis sp. bin48
CGGAATGACGGGCCAGAACAGAAGACACCCCGCAGCTCGCTGTGGGGGAGTTCATTAAAACGCTGGCACGGAAACCAACTATTGGATATTCTGCTGGATAGACCTGTACGTGGTCTGCGGTATCCCACTAGAGATCTGATTGGTCATGACAATTGAGGTGAGGAATCGATGCGGACGGCGCTGACCATCGCGGGCTCAGATTCCGGGGGTGGAGCGGGGATTCAGGCTGATCTGAAGACCTTCGCGGCCCTTGGCGTGTTCGGGACGTCGGCGATCACGTCGGTTACGGCCCAGAATACGGTCGGCGTCCAGGGGGTGCACGACCTGCCGCCGGAGTTCGTCGGGCGCCAGATCGACTCGGTCCTTGGCGATATCGCCATCGACGCGGCCAAGACCGGGATGCTTTCGAGCGCAGCGATCATCGAGGTAGTTGCGGAGAAGGTGAAGGCGCATGCGATTCAGCGGTTGGTGGTCGATCCAGTGATGGTGGCCAAAGGTGGGGCGCGACTGCTGCAACCCGATGCGGTGAAGGCGCTCATCGAGCGTCTACTGCCACTTGCGCTCATCCTCACGCCGAATGTGCCGGAGGCCGAGGTCCTCTGGGGGCAGAGGATCGTGGGGCTGGATGAGATGCGCCAGGCAGCGCGGCAGATCCACGGTCTTGGCCCGAGGTACGTTGTCCTCAAGGGGGGCCACCTTGGCGGTCGTGCGATCGATCTTCTGTTTGATGGAAGTGGCTTTACGGAGTTTGACGCTGAGCGGATCGATACACTGCACACGCACGGGACCGGATGCGTGTTTTCTGCGGCTATCACTGCGGAACTGGCGAAGGGCAGTCCGGTCCCGGAGGCTATCGCTACTGCCAAGCGCTTCATCACGGCTGCCATTCGCTATGGGTTTCGGCTTGGCAAGGGATTCGGTCCGACCGATCCGATGGCGGCCGCCAGAAGCCTCACACCATAAAAACAGGGTAGAGGGTGTAGGGTGTATTGAATCATGCGCAATCGGACGCTGCACCCGTGGGACGTCTCACCGCAAGAGGCAATGGCGATCCAGCTCACGCTGCGATCTCAGCTTCGCCTGCATGGCAGCGGACCTTTTGCCGCTGTCGCAGGGGTAGATGTGGCGTACGATGCGGCTTCACAGTTGATGTTTGCCGGCGTCGTTGTCATGAGCGGCGACGGGCGTGAACTGCTGGATCTCGCCACAGCGACTGCGAGCGTAGGCTTCCCGTACATCCCCGGACTCCTGTCGTTTCGGGAGACGCCGGTGGTCATCGAGGCTTGGAACAGACTCAAGACGATGCCGGACTGCCTGATCTGCGATGGCCACGGCTTCGCGCATCCCCGCCGCTTTGGGCTCGCCTGTCATCTGGGCCTCCTGCTCGATCTCCCCTCAATCGGTTGCGCCAAGAGTCGTCTGGTGGGGACGCATCAGGAGCCGCGGACGCGTCTCGGGAGCATTGCGCCGCTGCTGGATCAGGGTGAGCAGATCGGCGTGGTCCTTCGGACGAAAGATGGGGTGGCGCCGGTCTTTGTCTCCCAGGGCGATCGGATCTGTCTGGATGCCGCCGTGCAAACGGTACTGGCAACCTGTCACGGCTATCGACTCCCGGAGCCTCAGCGACGCGCCCATCTGTTGGTGACAAAGATGCGATTGGCCGCGGGAGTGGGGAAGGATGAGGGAGGCTGATAGCTGACTAATTGCTGAACGCTATTTTTTAAGGAACACCCCATGCGGCCGCGGCCGCACTACGGTGCACGAAAACCCCCTCAATCCCCCTTTACGAAAGGGGGAGGCAAGGAGGCATATCAGTAATACCCCCCCCTTTATGAAAGGGGGGTCAGGGGGGTTTGTCTGAAGCCGACGGTTGAGCGCTGACAGCTTCATGCTGACCGCTGACAGCTTTTTTTGGTAAAGTGAGCGTCTAAAGGAGGAGACGAGATGGAGTTGGGGCTACGCGGTAAGGTCGTGATGGTGAGCGGTGGAAGCCGAGGGATCGGCAAGGCGATCGCCCTGGGGTATGCAGAGGAGGGGTGTCGGCTCAGTATTTGCGGTCGAGGTCTACCGGCACTGGAAGAGGCGACCCAGACGATCAAAGCCTACGGGGTTGAACTCCTCACGGTGTCTACCGACCTTACCGACCCTCATGGGGCCGAGCACTTTGTGCAGGCGACACTCGACCGGTATGGCCGGATCGACGTCCTGGTGAACAACGTCGGCGGGTCGCGCCGCGGGGAGTTGGAGGTCCTCTCAGAGAACGATTGGCGGGAGGTATACGATCTGAACTTCTTCTCGACGCTGCGGATGGTCCGGCTGGTGGTACCGGTCATGAAGCGGCAGGGCGGCGGGCGGATCATCAACATCGCCTCGATCTGGGGGCGAGAGTCGGGAGGGGCAATGACCTACAACGCATCCAAGGCAGCGGTGATCAGCCTCTCCAAGTCGCTCGCCAGGGAGCTGGCTCCTCACAATATCCTGGTCAACAGCGTCGCGCCCGGCTCGACGCTCTTTCCGGGCGGTTCGTGGGACAGGCGGCAGCGCGAGAACCCGAGTCAGATCGCCCAGTTTATCAAGGACGAGCTGCCGCTTGGCCGATTCGGTCGCCCCGAGGAGGTCGCCGCCGTCGTGGTGTTCCTGGCATCCCAAAAGGCCAGCTTAGTGACTGGCGCGTGCGTCACCGTCGATGGCTGTCAGTCGCGGTCGCTCATCTGACGCCCGCGCTGGTTCTTTCGAGTTCTTCCTTTGGAGTGATTGCCTGCCGTATAGGCCGACGCCATCGAAGCAGAGGGGTTCGCAGCCCTCTGGACGCACCAGCGGAATCTTACTTTGGTCGGCCTTTGCCGCTATAGGACTTGTTGAAATTCCGTTGACAAGTCTGTGAAATCGCAGGAAACTCCAACGTATTGTGAGCACTTTTGAGACTGTGCTATACAGACCAGTAGAATCATAGTTAGACCGCGCAAGGAATGCTGTGGCCCAATCAGACGCTCCATTCTCGGCTCGCCACCGCGGCCAGCATCGGCAGATAGATAACTCTCTCCCGGATAGCGCGAGGACTGCCCTGCTCCACCTTCTCTACGACCTGGAGGAGAAAAGGTATGTCGCTGGGTGGCCAGCGATCGCCCGGGAGCTGCAACGTATTGGCCGACAGCCGCCTGTCTCCTATAGCTCGTCATCAGTCGCTGCCGAGAAACAAGCCAAGGTTGATGCCGAGGCAGCACTCGCTTCTTTGAAGTGGGAAAGAACCTACGACTTCTGTGAGCGCCTATACAGCCATCTGCCGCAGGACGCGGGGCATTGGGTCGATAACGACAACTTCGAAATCACGACACCAAAGAGCGACGTCCAGAAGTACATTGCACGTGAACTCGAGCGCATCTTCCTAGAAGAAGGCCTAGCCTTCGAGTTTGTTGGAGGTCTCGTCCGCCGCCTGGGTCGGAAACACACAGTAGATCAAACCACACGGGCGCAAGTCGTCCTCGGCGATAACCGACTGGCCGGCGCGCGAAAACACTATGAGAAGGCCCTCCAGTTTTTCCGCCACCCCACCAAGCCCGACTATGAGAATTGCGTCAAGGAAGCTGTCTGCGCCGTGGAGGCTGCTGGCAAGGCGCTGTTCCCCGCAGCGAAGGCGGCAACGCTCGGAGAGCTAGCAAAGTGGTTCTTGACTACAAAGGATTACGCAGTTCCCAAGGCGCTGGTGAAGACAATCGAGGGCCTATACGCCTATCGTAGCGGCGGTGATGGTGTGGGCCATGGCGGCGCAGCGGGCGGAGCTGCGACGGCCGAAGTGGCGGAGTACGTTCTCAGTGTGTCCGCGTCCCAGATCATTTACCTAGTGGACGTCGAGAGCATGAACGATGACATTCCGTTCTGAAAACAAGGCGCGGTCTAACAAGGCGCCCCAGTCGGACGCGCCTCGCTTCGCTCGGCGCGCCGCTGAGCGCCGGCGTGTGTGCCGGGCATGGCATAGAGCTTGTGAGGTGAAAGTCCTCACACCAGGTATTCGCGGAGCCGAAGGTGAGGAGAAGGGCAAGGGCGTCATCGCAAGGTGGGGTCTGAAGGAAGCCCAATCCAAAGATGCGGGGCGACGAACAGAAACCGGATACGAGGTGTGGTACACCCGGGACGAGTTGGCACGTGACAACGAAGTCCTCCATCCGCAGTGGGGTGTGCTTTATAAATCCGGCGTCTACGCATCGAAAGTTCTGTGTCTTACCCCGGGAGATCTGCAACGCGTCCCGCAGGGGCTGAGGGGGTCGAGAGGCTTCCTGACCGCATTGCAGAAGTCAGCAGAGGGCATAGCAGGTGAGAGGCAGGCGAGGCTAGTGAGGCACTCCGGAACCGAAAGGTGGAGAAACAGATAGGCCGAACCGCAACGTCTTTTGCCGAAGGCCTGAACGGTAGAGAGGGAAGTAGTCGCCTGCGGCGGAGCGGTGAGACGGCATCGGGCGAGGTGTTGGGCGCGTGTCCGGCATCTGGGATGAACTCGCGGCTGGTGCACCGGGAGACGACACCCCGGTTGGGGTGCGCATACCACCCTGACTGCATCTGCCGAACCGCCGTATACGTGATCCGTATGTACGGTGGCGTGACAGGGAAAGCTCGCGAGGGCCTACCTATGTCGATTAGCCCGCCGAGACCCATGTGCGTGCGCCTGAAAGCACCACCGGCTGCTGACATCGGATCTGCGTGGTGCCAATCGCCGGCGCGTGCGCTCATGATGACAATGGAGACAACTGACTAGTGGACCAGGCAACGCATAACAAGATCGTCTCCTTCATCTGGGGGATCGCCGACGACGTCCTGCGCGACCTCTTCAAGCGCGGCAAGTACCCAGACGTGATTCTGCCGATGTGCGTTATCCGGCGCATGGACGCTGTGCTCGAGCCGACCAAGAAGGCAGTGCTCGAGACCAAGAAGATGCTCGATGAGGCGCGCATTACCGAGCAGCGCGCCGCGCTCTGCGACGCCGCGGGCCAAGCCTTCTACAACACCTCGAAGTTCACCCTGCGTGACCTGAAGTCCCGTGGCAGCCAGCAGCAACTGCTCGCCGACTTTGAGGACTACCTCAACGGCTTCTCACCGAACGTTCAGGACATCCTCGAGAACTTCAAGTTTCGCAACCAATTACAAACGCTGTCCAAGGCCGACGCGATCGGCACGCTGATCAACAAGTTCCTCGACCCCGACATCGACCTCTCGCCGGCGGGCATCGACAACCACTCGATGGGCACGGTCTTCGAAGAGCTGGTCCGCAAGTTCAACGAGGACAACAACGAAGAAGCTGGCGAGCACTGGACGCCGCGCGACGCCGTGCGCCTGATGGCGAACCTCGTGTTTCTGCCGATCGAGGCCGAGATCAAGTCCGGCACCTACCTGCTCTACGACTGTGCCTGCGGCACGGGCGGCATGCTCACCGTGGGCGAGGAGACGCTCACGGTGATCGGCGCAAAGCGCGGCCAGCAGGTCAAGTGCATGCTCTACGGTCAGGAGATCAACCCCGAGACCTACGCCGTCTGCAAGGCGGACATGCTGCTGAAGGGCGAAGGCGAGAGCGCCGACCACATCGTCGGCGGCGCGGAATGGTCTACGCTTTCGCACGACGCTTTTCCAGCGCAAGAGTTCGACTTCATGCTCGCCAATCCACCCTACGGGAAGAGCTGGAAGAAGGACCTCGAGGCGATGGGCGGCAAGGACGGGATGCGCGACCCGCGCTTCAAGGTGATGCACCAGGGCGAAGAGCTGTCCCTCGTCACCCGCTCCAGCGACGGGCAGATGCTCTTCCTCGCCAACATGGCGTCGAAAATGAACGCCAAGTCCGCCCTCGGCAGCCGCATAGCCGAGGTTCACAACGGCTCGTCGCTCTTCACGGGCGACGCGGGGCAAGGCGAAAGCAACATCCGACGCTGGCTCATCGAGAACGACTGGCTCGAAGCCATCGTCGCACTACCACTCAACCTCTTTTACAACACCGGCATCGCCACCTACATCTGGGTGCTGTCCAACAAGAAGCCCGCGCACCGCAAGGGCCAGGTGCAGCTCATCGACGCGAGCCAGTGGTTCAGGCCGCTACGCAAGAACCTCGGCAAGAAGAACTGCGATCTCTCGCCAGAGGACATCGAGCGCATCAGCCGCACCTTCCTTGATTTCAAGGAAACGCCCGAGTCGAAGATCTTCGCCAACGCCGCCTTCGGTTACTGGAAGGTCACGGTCGAGCGTCCGCTGCGCCTGCACAGCCAGCTCACCCTCAAGGCCATTGAGACGTTGCGCTTCGCGTCCGGTGATGAAGACCTGCGCACGGCGCTGTACGAGGAGTTCGGCGACGACCTCTTTGCCAAGTTCCCCAAAATCTCCGTCGCGCTGGAGAAGCGACTGGCCGATTGGGGCGGCGACATGGACGAAGGCGATGACGAAGAGGGCGGCAGCACGAAGAAGGGCCTGCCCGAGAAGAAGAAAAAGAAACTGCTCGACGCCAGGGCCTGGGATCGCGATGCGCGACTGGTCGAAGTCGCCACGACGCTGCGCACGGCCCTGGGTGACCAGCTCTTCGAGGACCACAACATCTTCCGCGACCGCGTGGAGGGCGCGCTCAAGCAGGCCGACATCAAGCTCGCCGCCGCTGACCTGAAACAGATCCTCAAAGCCGTGAGCTGGCGCGTCGAGACGGCGCCACCCGTCATCGCCAAGGTGCACAAGCCCGGCAAGGCCAAGGCCGACCCGCTGCGCGGTCTCTTCGAGGCGACCGTGGCCGGCAAGCCCGCGATCGTCGAATACGAGCCCGTCTCAGACCTGCGCGACACCGAGCAGGTGCCGTTACTCGAAGATGGCGGTCCAGAAAACGATGGCATAGCAGCCTTCATCCGCCGCGAGGTGCTGCCCTACACGCCCGACGCGTGGATCAAGGAAGAGGCCACCAAGATTGGCTACGAGGTCAGCTTCACGCGGCACTTCTACAAGCCGCAGCCGCTGCGCACACTGGAGGAGATCAGCGCCGACATCCTCGCCATCGAGAAGGAAGCCGAGGGGCTGCTGGATGGCCTGCTGAAGGTGGGTGGCGAAGCGGTATGAAAACTCTGACGCTCAAACTCGAAAATTGCTACGGTATCAGGAAGCTGGATGAGGAGCTCGACTTCTCGAACGCGAAGGCGATCGCCATCTACGCGCCAAACGGTTCGATGAAGACTTCCCTGGCTCAGACATTCCAGGACATCGCTGCCGGGATTGACTCAAAGGACCGCATCTTTCCGGCGCGGGTCTGCACCCGGGTTGTCAGGGATGAAAACGACGCCGATCTACCGAAGGACAGTGTGTTGGTGGTTCGGCCCTATGAAGAAACACTGGGGCACTCGACAAAGACTTCGACGCTCCTTGTCAACGCAACGTTGCGGAAGGAGTACGAAGATCTCCACGCGGAAATCGACGCCGCGAAGGATGCGTTCCTGAAGGCGATGAAGGAGCAGTCCCACTCAAAGCGCGACCTAGAGAAGGAGATCTCGCTCGCCTTCACCGCCACCGACAACAAGTTCTATATTGCGCTGAACCGCATTCGGGACGAGGTTGCCAACCGGCCAGACGCCCCCCTCAAGGACGTCCCCTACGACCTGCTCTTCGACGAAAAGGTGCAAGGCTTCCTCGAAACCAAGGATTTCAAGAAGGCAATCAGCGATTACATCAAGAAGTACAACGAACTGTTGGCGGCCTCGACCTACTTCAAGAAGGGTGTCTTTAACTACTACAACGCGGCGCAGATCGCGAAGCAACTTTCCGACAACGGCTTCTTTGCAGCCAAGCATTCCGTGAATCTCAACGCCGGCGAAAGGAAGGAAATCACCTCGCAGAAGGAGCTGGAGGACCTGATAGCCAGCGAGAAGGAAGCCATCTCGAACGACAAGGACCTGCGCAAGAAGTTTGCCGAGATCGAGAAGCTAATCCAGAAGAATGCAACCGTACGCGAGTTTGAAGCCTACCTCCAGAACCACGAGGAGCTGCTGACCAAGTTCGACAACATGGCCGACTTTAGGCAGGAGGTCTGGAAAGCGTACATCGACGCCAGATTCGACCTATACCGTACCCTGCTCGAAAAGTACCAAGCCGCAGAAGCTCGTCGCAAGGAGATTCAGGACCAGGCCGAGAAGGAGCGAACACTGTGGGAAGAGGTCATCGACATCTTCAATAGTCGTTTCGTAGTGCCCTTCAAGCTGCTGGCCGCCAACAAGGTGGACGTGATCCTGGGTCAGCAGGAGATGCTCAGCCTAGGTTTCATCTTCAGCGACGGGGCCGACCAAGCGCCTGTGGATCGCACGGCGCTGCTGCAGACGCTCAGCACCGGCGAAAAGAAGGCGCTGTATGTATTGAACGTCCTGTTCGAGATCGAGGTCCGGAAAAAGGCCGCGCAAGACACATTGATCGTCGTGGACGACATCGCGGATTCCTTCGACTACAAGAACAAGTACGCGATCATCCAATACCTGATGGACATCTCGGAGAGTCCGCATTTCCGGCAGATCATCCTGACGCATAACTTTGACTTCTATCGGACCGTCGAGAGCCGCTTCGTCGGCTACAACAATTGCCTGATGGCTTCCAAGACCGGCACGGGCGTGGCGCTGGAGAAAGGTGCCGGTATCAAGAACGTCTTCATCAATGATTGGAAGGGCGCGTTTTATTCGGACCCGAAGAAGAAGATCGCCTCGATCTCCTTCATTCGCAACCTGATTGAGTACACACGTGGTGACGCTGATGCCGACTTTGTGAAGTTGACTTCACTGCTGCACTGGAAGGCCGACTCGCAGGCAATTACGGTGTCGGACCTTGATGGCATTTACAACGGGTTGTTCTCCGCGACTGACAATTCAGCTGATGGACACATGCCTGTCGTTGCGCTGATAGACGACGAAGCGAACAAGTGCCTGAACGCGCCGGATGGGATTAACTTCGCCAACAAAGTGGTCCTCGCCATCGCCACGCGTTTGGTCGCGGAGCACTTCATGGTGGACAAAATCAACGACCCGGCATTCGTGGCGGGGATCGTCTCCAACCAGACGCCGCGCCTGCTGAAGAAATATCAGGAGCTGTACCCAGCGGAGCGACGGGCGCTGGACGTTCTGCAACGGGTGGCTCTCATGACGCCAGAGAACATTCACCTGAACTCGTTCATGTACGAGCCGATCCTGGATATGTCCGACAGTCATCTCAGAACGCTCTATAAAGAGGTGAAATCGCTGCAGACGGGAAGTGGTGGGCAGCCATGATCGCCGACCTCAAACCGTACGCGGAATACAAGGAGTCGGATGCTCCTTGGTTTGGTGATGTCCCGGGGCACTGGAAGATCAAGAGGCTAGGGTCGGTGTTCGCAGAACGCAGTGAAACAAACGAGAAGTACGAGGTGGCGGAGGTACTTTCAGTTCTGAAGGACATCGGGGTCATTCCCTATTCGGAGAAAGGGCGAATCGGAAACAAACAATCTGAAGACATAGGTCGATACAAGATCGTTCGCCCAGATGACCTGGTGGTGAACTGCATGAACGTGATCATCGGGTCTGTGGGTCGCTCTCGCTATATCGGTTGCCTCAGTCCCGTCTATTACGTGTTAAAGAGAAGGCAGTCAGAAAACCTACCGCGATACCTGGAGTTGGTTTTTCAGCACAAATCCTTTCAGCGGAGCTTGGTGCGAATTGGCAACGGAATTCTCGCGCATCGGATGCGAATCCCGATGGAGAAGCTCAAGGCGGAAACGTTCCCGCTCCCCCCGCCAGACGAGCAGGCGGCGATTGTGCGATTTCTGGACTGGGCGAATGGGCGGCTGGAGCAGGCGATCCGGGCGAAGCGGAAGGTGATCGCGTTGCTCAACGAGCAGAAGCAGGCCGTCATACACCGCGCTGTCACCCGCGGCCTCGACCCCTCCGTCCCCCTCAAACCCTCCGGCATCTCCTGGCTCGGCGACATTCCGCAGCATTGGGGTACACCTCTTTTCGGCCGATTGCTAACACAAGTCGAGCAAGGTTGGAGTCCCGTTGCCGCCGAGGGTGAGTTGGCATTGGACCAATGGGCGGTTCTGACGCTTTCTGCCGTAAGGCGCGGCGTGTTTAATCCCTCTGCAATTAAGCCGGTGTCTCTGGCTGCTAGCATTCCGAGAGGAATTGAAGTCGGCGATGGGGATGTGTTGCTCACTCGGTCGAACACTCGCGATCGAGTGGGTGACGTGTGCATCGTACGGACACCGCGAGCGAGGACGATTCTTTGCGATTTGATCTACCGGCTGAAAGTGCGTACGGGTGCAATCATTCCGGAGTTTCTGATCTATCAGCTGTTGTCGCGTGTGGGCCGAGGACAGATCGAGCGGGACGCGAGGGGTTCCAGTGGGACAATGCCGAAGATATCTCAGGGGCATATCAAGTCGTGGCGCATTTTGCTTCCTCCTGTGGAGGAGCAGTTGCGGATCGCTGAGGGCATCGACGCCGATTGCGCACCCGTGACCACCGCCATCTCCCGCCTCGAACGCGAAATCGAACTCCTCCGCGAATACCGCACTCGCCTCGTCGCCGACGTGGTGACCGGCAAGCTCGACGTGCGCGAGGCGGCGGCGCGCCTGCCCGACGAAGCGCCGCCCGACACGGTCGGGGACGACACCGACCTGCCCGACGAGGTCGAAACCGCTGAGGAAGAGGCGGCTGGATGACCGCGGATCGTAACGCCGAATACTTCGCCGGTTTGGTGCGCGAATTATGCAAGTTGCCGCATGAAACCGAGTGGCTGGAATTCAAGGTCAATAATTCAAGTCCGCAGGAGATCGGCGAGTATCTCTCGGCCTTGGCCAACGCGGCGGCGCTCAACGGCAAGGCGTTCGCCTATCTGATATGGGGCGTTGAAAACACTACCCACCGCATTGTAGGTACCGAGTTTTCTCCCGCATCCACCAAGAAGGGCAATGAGCCGCTGGAAACCTGGCTGCTGCGCCTGCTCACGCCGAAGATTCATTTTCGGTTCCACGAGGTGGCCTTGGGTGGACTGCCGATCGTGCTGCTGGAAATCGGCCGCGCCTTTCGCCATCCGGTGCGTTTCCAGAGCGATGAGTTCATCCGTATTGGAGCGGTGAAGAAGCCATTGAAGGAGGCCCCGGACACGGAACGCGCCCTATGGCGTATTTTCGATCAGACGCCTTTCGAGGATCTGATCGCCGTCGAACGCGCTGACGCGGACGAGGTATTGCGGCTACTGGATTATCCCGCCTACTTTGACCTCCTCGAACGACCACTGCCGACGGATCGGGATGGCATATTGAAGGCGCTGACCGATGACCGTCTGATCCAGCCCAGCGAGGCAGGCGGCTGGAATGTCACCAACCTGGGGGCCATCCTGTTCGCCAAGCGGCTGAGCGACTTTCGATCGCTGCGGCGCAAGGCCGTGCGGGTCATCCAGTACCGCGGCACAGGGCGAACAGAAGCCTTGCGGGAACAGGAGGGTGGCAAGGGATACGCAAGCGGCTTTGACGGATTGATCGGCTACGTCAACGGCCTGCTGCCATCGAATGAAGTCATCGGGCAGGCGTTGCGCAAGACTGTCCCGATGTACCCGGAATTGGCGGTGCGCGAGCTGGTCGCGAACGCCCTTATCCATCAGGATTTCTTCGTGACCGGCGCGGGGCCGATGGTGGAGATCTTTTCAGATCGCATCGAAGTCACCAATCCCGGCGAGCCCCTGGTGGATACCCGGCGCTTCGTGGATACTCCGCCCAAGTCGCGCAATGATGTACTCGCATCGTTGATGCGGAGGTTTCGCATCTGCGAGGAACGGGGCAGCGGAATCGACAAGGTAGTCTTCGAGATTGAAGTGTTCCAACTGCCCGCGCCGCTGTTTGAGTCGCCGGAAGGATTTACGAGGGCCGTGTTATTTGCACACAAACCACTCGCAGCCATGGAGAAGTCGGATCGGATCAGGTCATGCTATCTGCACGCCTGTCTCCGCTATGTCATGCGGCAACCCGTGACCAACACGTCGGTACGGGAGCGATTTGGTATCGCCGAGAAAAACGCATCGATCGCTTCGCGCTTGCTCAACGAAGCCGTCGAAGACGGGATGATCGTCGTTCGGGATCTGAGTGTGGGGACGAGGATCAGGAGTTATCTTCCCTACTGGGCTGCACCTAATGCCGGTAATTCGGGTGTAGTTGCTTGATAAATGCCCATATCGTGACAGTCTTTCTCATGGATCTGCGCTGCAAGGCCAAGTTATTCAATGGGTTACGTGAAAGACGATTGCTTGACGGTTGCTTGATGGCATCGGCCGGCGCCCTGCCAAAAACGAGATCCGTATGACCACAGACACCAGCGAAAAAAGCCTCGAATCACTGATCATGCGGTATATGACCGGCACGGACGGTCTCGCCGTCGTCCCGAACCGGGTCGCCGAATGGCCGCCGGCCTACGGCGGCACCGGCTACACCGCCGGCAGCGCTCAGGACTACGACCGCGCCCACGCGCTGGATGTGCCGCAGCTTTTCGCCTTCCTTCGAGTCACCCAGCCCGAGGCATTCAGCAAGCTGGGGATCAGCGACTACAGCGATCGCAATCACATCAACCGGCTCAAGTTCCTGACCCGGTTATCGTCGGAAATCGGCAAGCGTGGCGTGATCGATGTGCTGCGCAAGGGCGTGGCACACGGGCCGCTGCACTTCGATCTCTTCTACGGCACGCCGTCGCCGGGTAATGCAAAGGCCGAGAAACTGCACGTCGAGAACCGATTCTCGATCACGCGCCAACTTGCCTACAGCACGGACGAGACGCGCCGCGCGCTCGATCTGTGCCTGTTCATCAACGGCCTGCCCATCGCCACCTTCGAGCTGAAGAACAGCCTTACCAAGCAGACGGTTGGCGATGCCGTCGAACAGTACAAGCGCGACCGCGACCCGCGTGAGCGGCTGTTCGAGTTCGGCCGCTGCGTAGTGCACTTCGCGGTGGACGACAGCGAGGTGCGGATGTGTACCGAATTGCGCGGCAAGGGCTCGTGGTTCCTGCCCTTCAACAAGGGCTACCAAGACGGCGCGGGCAACCCGCCCAATCCGCACGGCCTCAAGACCGACTACCTGTGGAAAGAAGTGCTGACTCCAGTGGACCTGACCAACATCCTTGAGAACTACGCGCAGATCGTCGAGGAGAAGGACCCGCGCACCAGTAGGAAGAAGCGCAAGCAGGTGTGGCCGCGGTACCACCAGCTCGGGGTCGTGCGGCAGGCGCTGGCTGATGTGAGCGCCCAGGGTGCGGGCAAGCGCTACCTGATCCAGCACTCGGCGGGCAGCGGCAAGTCGAACTCCATCGCCTGGCTCGCGCACCAGCTCATCGGCCTAAAGCGCGACGACAAGGAAGTCTTCGACTCGGTCATTGTGGTCACCGACCGGCGTCTGCTCGACGACCAGATCCAGACGACCATCAAGCAATTCATGCAGGTGGGTGCGACGGTGGGTCACGCCGACCACTCGGGCGACCTGCGCAAGTTCATTGAGGACGGGAAGAAGATCATCGTCTCGACGGTGCAGAAGTTCCCCTTCATCCTGGACGAGATCGCGACCGAAGGCGGCAAGACCTTCGCCATCATTATTGACGAGGCGCACTCCAGCCAGGGCGGCAAGACTTCGGCGGCGATGAGCCAGGCGCTCGGCGGAACCGGGGAGGACGACGACGCCGGACCTGACCCCGAGGACACGGTGAACGAGGCGCTGGAGAAGCGCATGGCGGCGCGCAAGATGCTGACCAACGCCAGCTACTTCGCCTTCACCGCCACACCCAAGAACAAGACATTGGAGATGTTCGGCGAGCCGCTGCCGCCCGACGCCGATGGCAAGGTCAGGCACCGGCCCTTCCACGGCTACACCATGAAGCAGGCGATCGAGGAGCGCTTCATCCTTGATGTACTCAGGAGCTACACGCCGGTGGATAGCTACTACAAGCTGGTCAAGAAGATCGAGGACGACCCGGAGTTCGACACCAGGAAGGCGCGGAAGAAGCTGCGGAAGTACGTCGAGAGCCACGACCATGCGATCCGTCTCAAGGCCGAGGTCATGGTGGACCACTTCCACGAGCTGGTGCTGGCGGCCGGTAAGATTGGCGGGCAGGCACGGGCGATGGTGGTCACGAGCGGCATCGAGCGGGCCATCCAGTACTTCCACGCCTTCAAGGCGTACCTGATGGAGAGCAAGAGCCCGTACCAGGCGATCGTCGCATTCTCGGGCGAGCACGACTATGGCGGCGCGAGGGTCAGCGAGGTGTCGCTTAATGGGTTTTCGAGCAAGGACATTGCCGAGAATATCCAGATGGACCCATATCGCTTTCTGATCTGCGCCGACAAGTTCCAGACCGGCTACGACGAGCCGCTGCTGCACACGATGTACGTGGACAAACCGCTCTCGGGCATCAAGGCGGTGCAGACCCTGTCGCGGCTCAACCGCGCGCACCCGCAGAAGCACGACTGCTTCGTGCTCGACTTCCAGAATAACAGCGAGGCGATTACCTTCGCCTTCCAGGACTACTACCGAACGACGCTGCTTGCTGAGGAGACCGACCCGAACAAGCTGCACGACCTGAAGGCAGCATTGGATACTGCGCAAGTGTATTCACCGGCGCACGTGCAGCAGGTGGTTGAATTGTTCCTCGGCGGCGCGGACCGCGATAAGCTGGACCCGATCCTCGATGCGTGCGTGGCGGTCTATGTGGAGCGGCTCGACGAGGACGGCCAGGTGGACTTCAAGGGCAAGGCCAAGGTGTTCTGCCGCACCTACGCCTTCCTCTCGTCCGTGATTCCGTACAGCAACGCCGAGTGGGAGAAGCTCTCGATCTTCCTCGACCTGCTCACCCCCAAGCTGCCAGCGCCGAAGGAGGAGGACCTCGCCAAGGGCATCCTCGAGGCCATCGACATGGACAGCTACCGCGTCGAGAAGAAGGCTGTAATGAAGATCGCGTTGGCGGACACGGACGCGGAAATCGAGCCGGTGCCGACGGAAGGCGGCGGCCGCAAGCCCGAGCCCGAGATGGATCGGCTGAGCAACATCCTTAAGACATTCAATGAGCAGTTCGGCACGCTGTTTACCGACAGCGATCGGGTCGCGCAGCGCATCCGCAACGACATCGCCCCCAAGGTCGCCGCAGATGTGGCGTATCAGAACGCGAAGGAGAACACGCCCCACACCGCGCGCATGGCACACGATCAGGCGCTGGCCAAGGTCATGCAGCACCTCTTGAAGGACGACACGCAGGTCTACAAGCAGTTCGTCGAGAACGAGTCGTTCAAGCGGTTTGTGGGCGATATGGTGTATGCGATCACGAATCCGTAGCGCGCGCTGTCCGCAGCGCGTTAGGCGCCACCCGAGGAACATGCCATGCCAATCATTTCGATGTTCTACGGGATCATCATTCGGATGTACCTGCTTGATAATAAGCGCCACAACCTGCCGCACATCCATGCCAGTTTCGCCGAGTAAGAAGCGTCGATAGGCATCGAGGATGGCGAGATCCTGGCAGGTGAATTGCCACGCAAGCAATTACGCTTGGTGCAGGCTTGGATAGAACTGCATCGTGATGAACTGAGGGCCGATTGGGAGTTGGCCGTTAACGGGGAGAATCCCTACAAAATCGCTCCGCTGTGAGATCGCCGCCATGTATTGGGACGTGAAAGTTGTCAAACCACTGCCTGACTACCGACTTTATGTCGAAATCGCCGATGGCAGACGCGGTATTTTCGACGTCAAGCCCTATCTCGATCACGGCGTGTTCCGGGAGTTGCGAAACCCGGCGTATTTCAACCAGGTGAGCATCGTATTCGGGGCGTTGACATGGCCACATGAGCAAGACATTGCGCCGGAAACGCTGCTCACCGAAATTGTGCC
>JANGEZ010000157.1:0-4730 GCA_031838355.1 Candidatus Methylomirabilis sp. bin48
CCCTTTGGGTGGTGCAGGGCTCACCCATCGGTCCGACGTGGCCTCGCGTACACGTGTATCGTGACGACTGGTCTATGTCAATGAGCAAATAGCGCCCGATCGATCTCATCAAGGGATCGCCATTCCATGATATAGTATGGAAAGGTTTAGCGGGAGATATATGGATGGATTCACGTGGCTTCCTGCGTGCAACCCTGCGAACAGCATGGGCCACGGAATCCCCGTGGGCATCAGTAGTCTGGACAAGATGAACAACAACCTAAGGGCATAAGCATGTGCAGCGAAAAGGTGAACGAGTCCGGAAAGGCGGGTTCTCAGGACCACGAATGTCTTCTTTAACGCGCGGTGTGCCTGATAGGCGGGTGATACCAGTTCCCTTACGGCAAGAGCGCGACCGTAGGACAAGATGGTGGGCAGCAACCGCGACGCTGTTCATTATCATGTTTCTCGTCACGGCCGCATGGGGGGCGCCTTTGGCGCAAATCGAGGACCTACCTCACCTGTTGCAGCTCCCGATCTTCCAGCCCGGCGAGCCAAGCCTTCTCTACGATGATGAAGGAAGGGTGTTGGGTCCCATCGTTCCGGAATACCGGGCCTTTGTCCCGCTCTCCCGGATGCCCTTGAAGTTGCGACAGGCTATCATCGCCGCCGAGGACGCCCGCTTTTATGAGCATGGGGCGGTCGATCTTCGCGGCATGGCGAGGGCGACGATCAAAAACCTCATGGCCGCATCTGTGAAGGAAGGGGGCAGCACTATCACGCAGCAACTCACGAAGACTCTCTTCCTGAGCCACGAACGAACCCTGGAGCGGAAGCTGAAAGAATTAGGGCTTGCCAGGGAGATCGAGCAATCCTATACAAAAGATCAGATCCTGGAGATGTACCTGAATTGCATCTACTTTGGCCATGGGGCGTATGGGGTCGAAGCCGCCGCCAGGACCTATTTCAGCAAAAGCGTCACTGATCTCACCCTTCCTGAAGCCGCGCTTCTCGCTGGACTTCCACGCGCGCCCGGCAGGTACTCGCCGCTGATCGATGTCAAGCGCGCCAAGGCGCGCCGGCAGTACGTATTGGACCGGATGGTGGCAACGGGTGCGCTTAAACAGGCCCAGGCCCGCCGGGCTAACCTTACGCCTATCTCGGTCAATCCGATGTTTCGATCGAAGGGAATAGCGCCATGGTTCGTTGATTATGTCCGACAGCAGCTGGAGGTGCGCTTGGGCCCGATCCTGGTCCGGCAGGGGGGGCTGAAAATCTACACCACCTTGAATGCCGGCATGCAGCGGGCAGCAGTCAAGGCGATCAGCCGTGGCATTGCCGCCATCGTTAAGCGCAAGGACGGACAAACGGGCGCCGGAGCGGTGGCGCCGGAGGGGGCGCTGATCGCCCTCGATGCCAGGACCGGCGAGATCAAGGCCTTGGTGGGCGGCTTAAACTATGGCCGGAGTCAGTTCAATCGGGCAGTCCAGGCGCGGCGGCAACCCGGTTCTGCCTTCAAGCCGCTCGTCTATGCGGCAGCGTTTGAGCGAGGGCTGACCCCCGGGACTATTCTCGACGATGCCCCGATCAGCTTTGAGATCGATACGGGAAAGCGAAGCGAGACGTGGGCTCCGGAGAATGTGGACCGCAAGTATCGCGGTCCGGTGACGCTTCGTAGGGCACTCGAGGAGTCGATCAACGTCCCGACGATCCGCTTGATCGCCGCGATCGGGGTCGGTCCGGTGATCGATCTCGCTCACCGGCTTGGGATCACCTCGGAGCTAAGACGGGAGTACGCCATGGGCTTAGGCGTCTCGGAGGTGGGCCTCTTGGAATTGACGTCGGTCTATCAGGTATTCGCCAATCGTGGGACCTTATCGCCGCCCTTCGCCATCCGCCGCGTGGTAGGGTCTGGTGATGTCGTGCTCGAAGAGCAGTTTCCCCAGCCACAACAAGTCTTGCGCGAGGAGGTTGCTTTTGTCCTGACCTCGGTCCTTGAGGGCGTAGTCGAACGCGGAACCGGTAAGGCCGCCAAGCGTCTCGGGCGACCCGTCGCCGCGAAAACCGGGACTACTCAGGCCGCAGAGGATCTCTGGTTTCTCGGGTATACCCCAAGCGTTGTGGCGGGAATCTGGCTGGGTTACGATCAACGTCGCTCGATCGGCTCTCATGAGACGGCCGGAAAGATTGCAGCGCCTATCTGGGTCGATTTCATGAAACAGAGCCTTGGCGACAGCCTTGTCGAACCCTTCCTCCCTCCTGCAGGGGTCTACCAGGCTTTGGTGAATCGAAGGACGGGACAACCGACCTCGTCGACTGACCCAGAGGCCATCGAGGAATACTTTATCCGAGGGCAGGAAGAGCTGCTGCCTTCAGCCTTGGCGCTGCCAACGACCAACGCTTCTTCGCCAAGGCCGAGCGATAGCGCTGTCCTTCCGCCTTCCCCCAGTCGGTAACGTACTTCCAGTATCCTCGCGCCATCGCGTGGTCCCGTAGATTTTAGTTGCGAAGCGATTCCATATTCCGATATAGTAAGCGCGGTTTTGATCCCTGCCTGATCGCATGGCCCCATCGTCTAGTGGCCTAGGACGTGGCCCTCTCAAGGCCGAAACACGGGTTCGATCCCCGTTGGGGCCACCAATAAGTTCAGGTGGTTACGAACTCTGCCTGCCTTTGGACAAGCATCCGGCGTCCAAATAGTGACTACTCCGGTGCAGCAAAGAGTGAGCATACCCTCTATTTCCAAACACTCGATACACCCCCTCGACCTTCGCGTAGGTCCCTTTGAGATTTTCTTGTGATCGAGGTCAAGGTAGTATTTATCCGGAGGTGATGACACCTATGAGCGTGGATCTAAACTCGAGCGTGGAGCGAAACTTTCGGAAACTCGCCATGATCCTATCTGTTGTGATCCTCGGGCTTATGATGATCCCTGCTTTTTTGCTCGGTCAATGGCTTTTCTTTTTGGGGTGTGCTGGTGTCACCGTGGTGTGTCTTTGGATTGCATATTTCATGGCGCGACGGTTGGAAAGAATTCATGGGAAATGGCCCTTGCAGTAGGAGGGACAAAATAGCCACCAACGTCGTGGAGCATGCCATCGAATGAGAAAGTCGGTACCGAATTGAACGACGTTGATGTCGTCACCCGGTACCACGAAGAAACAAAACACCACTCTTACCGCCAAGCCAGGTCTCTGGGCTACATGGATTGGGCGAACCAACCCAATCCGTTCCGATGGTATGAAGGCCTCACGCGGCTCAAGCTGCCATTTATGGGACAAGACCCTGACGCCGCCCATATGGACCTTTACCGAAGAGAAGAAAATCCCGTCCGGGATTTCTCCCTCCAAAATCTTTCACTCTTTTTGGAGTTGTCGCTCGGTATTTCCGCCTGGAAGTCTGCGGGTGGCAATACATGGGCGCTTCGCATGAACCCCTCCAGCGGCAACCTCCACCCCACGGAAGGCTACGTGGTGACCCTGGACAACATCGCCGGCGATCCGGGCGTGTTTCATTACAGCCCCTACCTCCACGCGCTGGAACCCAGGGCCCTATTTCCGGAACAGGTCTGCGCGCGCCTCACAAACCATTTCCCCGTTGACGGCTTCCTCTTCGGCCTGACCAGTATTTTCTGGCGCGAAGCCTGGAAATACGGGGAGAGGGCTTTCCGCTATTGCAACCACGACCTGGGCCACGCCATTGCCGCGGCCGATTTCGCCGCCAACCTCTTGGGATGGAAGATCACGTATTTACGCGACGCGTCGGATGAAGACGTCGCGGCGGTGCTCGGTTTAACCCAGACGACGTGGATCGAGGGGGAAGCGGAGCACCCCGAAATCCTCTGCTACGCGCACCCCTCACACGCGAAGGACGTTCCCACCAACCTCCCCCCTGACCTCGTCAGCGAGATCGCGGGACTTCCCTTCCAAGGCCGGCCCAACCGCCTAAGCGAGGATCATATGGACTGGGAAATTATTTCGGAGACCGCCGAAGCCACCCCCAAACCAAGAACGCCCAAACAAACCTGGCTCGCTCCCCACCGCCCATTCTTTCCGGGGGACGAGTCCCGGATCCGGGCCGCCCAAATCATCCGACAGAGGAGAAGTGCCTTGGCATTTGACGGCGTCACGAGCGTCTCCGAATCGCAGTTCCTCGCGATGCTGGACAAAACTCTGCCGCGCGAAGATACCGTTCCATTCGATTTCAAACTGGGCCCCGTCCGCGTGCACCTGCTTCTATTCGTGCATCACGTTCGCGGCCTCGCGCCCGGCCTCTACATGTTCCTGCGCGACGAGGCCGGATTTGAACGCCTCAGAACCGCATGCCGCCCCGAATTTTTATGGAAACGAGCCAAGGAAGGCGTGCCTTTATTTTTATTGAAGGAAGGCCCTTTCATGCGGGAAGCGACAGCAGTGAGTTGTCAGCAGGACATTGCCGGAGACAGCGCCTTCTCCTTGGGGATGATCGCGGACTTTCGGCGCAGCGTTGAAGAAGCCCCCTACCTTTACCGGCATCTCTACTGGGAAACCGGCATGGTCGGCCAAGTCCTCTACCTCGAAGCCGAAGCCCACGGATTCCGGGCCACCGGCATCGGTTGCTTCTTTGACGACGCGATCCACGACCTCATGGGCCTCAAAGACAACCAATTCCAAACCCTCTACCATTTCACCATCGGCGCCCCTGTCGAAGACCAGCGCCTACAAACCTGGCCCCCCTATGCCCACCTCACTTCCGCGACCCCCTCTAGGGAA
>JANGEZ010000158.1:0-2386 GCA_031838355.1 Candidatus Methylomirabilis sp. bin48
CTGTCCCTCGCCTCCCTCTCGATTACACCGGTTCCGATCCGAGACCGCCTTTCGCCGAAGTACCTGCGGGAACACAAGGTCTTCCCGATTGAGGTCAAAGATGGCGCGTTGACCGTCGCCATGAGCGACCTGACTGATCCGTATACGCTGGACGACCTTCGGCTGAGCACCGGCCTCACTATCACAGTCTATTTAGCCCAGGATCGGGAGATCCTCGAGGCGATCGATCAGTATTATGGCGATGGCCAGGCGACGATCGAGAAGATCGTTAAGGGGTACAGCGAGGAGGAGGGTGGGACGTCAGGCGAGGAGCGCGAGGATGTCGATCATCTGCGGGATCTAGCCTCCGAGGCCCCCGTCATTCAGCTCGTGAACCTCCTCATCACCCGGGCTGTGGAAGCCCGCGCCAGCGATATCCACATCGAACCGTTCGAGGATACGCTTCGAATCCGCTACCGGGTGGATGGCGTGCTGGTGGACCACGAGTCCCCTCCCAAGCGGCTCCAGAGGGCCGTGATCTCCCGTGTCAAGATCATGGCCAAGATGAACATCGCCGAGCGACGGCTTCCACAGGACGGCCGGATCAGGCTCCAGATCCTGGGGAAGGACTTGGACCTTCGGGTCTCCACGATTCCCACCCTGCACGGCGAGAGCGTCGTGATGCGAATCCTGGATCGCAGCAGCCTCCTCCTGAGCCTCGGGGAGATGGGCATGCCTGAAGATATTCGCCTACAATTCCAGCGGCTGATTAGAAAGCCGCATGGCATGATCCTGGTGACGGGGCCGACCGGAAGCGGGAAGACGACCACCCTGTACACGGCGCTGAGTGAGATCAACTCCGCCGACAAAAAGATCATCACCATCGAGGACCCGGTCGAGTATCAGCTTCAGGGGGTTAATCAGATTCACGTCAAGCCCAAGATCGGTCTGACCTTCGCGAATGGCCTGCGCTCTATCGTCCGCCAGGATCCCGACATCATCATGGTTGGGGAGATCCGCGATGCGGAGACCGCAGACATCGCCATCCATTCGGCGCTGACCGGGCATCTGGTGTTCAGCACCCTGCATACGAATGACGCGCCCGGCGCCATCACGCGGCTTCTGGATATGGGTATCGAAAACTACCTGGTTTCGAGCGTCCTGGTGGCGGTCCTGGCTCAGCGCTTGGTCCGCGTTATCTGCCCTGAGTGCCGGGAGTCGTACCAGTTGGATTCGGCTGCGGTCCGGAAAATGGGGATCAAGACCGAGGTCGATGGAACGATGCAGGTATTTCGGGGTAAGGGATGCGCCGCGTGTAACTTTACCGGATACCATGGTCGCAGCGGCATCTACGAGTTTTTGGTGGTCAGCGAAGAGATTCAACGGTTGATCCTGGAGAAGGCTGACTCTAACATGATTCGGCAGAAGGCGCTCCAGTTTGGCATGAAGACGCTCTGGGAGGATGGCTGGCGGAACGTCGAGTTGGGGATCACGACCCTGGAGGACCTGCTTCGGGTCACCAAAGAGGAGGCGTAAGCAGGGCTATTTCCTGATGCGAGATATCGCACCACCTTTGTCAACAAGGCAGAAAGGGGATGCCCTTTCTGCCTTGTTTTTGAGGCCGGTTCAAGTAACTTGCAGAGCCTGATTTCTGTTGACAGCGCATCGGTAGTTGCTATAGTTCTAAACCTACCGTGTAATTCGGTGTCAATAATAGTAAAACCTGCGTATGGGGACATTTCAATACACCGCCACTGATCGCACTGCCAAGATCATCCAGGGGAGTATGGAGGCCGCCGACGAACGGGCGGTCGTGACTTGGCTCCAGGCCAATGGCTACTATCCGATCAAGATTGGTCAGGCCGGTGCTATGGTGGAGGCCAAGCCCAGTCTCGTTCGGGTCCAGAGCCGATTTGCGAGGGGACCGTCCGCCCAGGACGTCCTGGCCTTCACGCAACAACTTGCCACATTGCTTGAGGCTGGGATGGAGCTGGACCGGAGCCTGGCGATCCTGCTGGACCTGACCGACAATCAACGGTTCCGGTCGATTCTCCGTGGCGTCCTGGCCGACATCCAGGCGGGCAGTTCATTCGCCGACAGCTTGGCCAAACACCCGCGACTCTTCTCCCGGCTGTACGTCAATATGGTCAAGGCGGGGGAGGCGAGCGGCGTGTTAGAGGTGATCCTCTCGCGGCTGGCCGGGTTTATGGAGCGGTCAAAGACGATCCGGGACGAGATCACCTCAGCCCTCATCTATCCGATTCTACTGCTCCTCGTGGGTGGCGGTGCTGTGGTGGTCATGATGAACTTCGTCATTCCACGGTTTGCCCAGATCTTTGCCGATACCAAGCAGCTCATGCCACTGCCGACCAGGATGCTGTTAGCGATCAGCACGTTTACGACCGGC
>JANGEZ010000159.1:0-2282 GCA_031838355.1 Candidatus Methylomirabilis sp. bin48
ACCCAGGCCTATTGGCGGGACTTCGTCGATGATGAGCAATCCAGCCATCTTGGTGATGACCATAGCAGGTATGGGGATCGGCGGTGTGCTTTATGTAAGACGGAGGAAGAAAGCGGCCTGAGAAATACTATAAAAACGTCCGGCAAAAAATTAACCCTCTCACGATGAGATGAAAACACGTGAGAGGGTTAATTTTTTGCTGAAAAGTGCTGAGCCGAGAGTTAGGCTATATCCGCCAGGCCGGTGGGAGGTGGTACCGGCGCCGACGGGGAACCTGGCGCAGCAGTAGCAGTTTCGGCGGCTGCTTCACCGCTGGTTGGCCGTGAGGCCTCCAGCACCACCACCTTCCCCGCCATGACGTCGTCCAGCTCCTCAGCAAATAAGGTTTCGCGATCAAGCAGGGCTTTAGCCACTCGTTGCAGCTTCTCACGATTTGCCTCGATCGTCTGATGGGCCACCGTATAGCACTCATCGGTGATGCGGCGAACCTCCTGATCGATCTGGTAGGCGATCTCTTCACTGTAGTTTCGGCTATCGATCATATCCCGACCAAGAAAGACGGGCCCACCCGCCCTGCCCAGCGTGACGAGACCGAGCTTTTCCGACATGCCGAAATTAGTCACCATTCGGCGCGCCATACCGCTTGCCTGTTCAAAGTCGTTTGAGGCTCCGGTGGTGATCTCGCCGAAAATCAGAGCCTCCGCGGCGCGGCCTCCCATGCCGACGCTGATTTCCGCGAGTAGCTCCGACCGCGTACGGGTGTAGCGGTCCTCCGGCGGGGCTCCCATCACATAGCCGAGCGCCATTCCGCGCGAGACGATCGTCACCTTGTGGGGCGGATCGGCATTCGGGAGAAGCCTGCGCAGGATGGCGTGCCCGGCCTCATGGTAAGCCACCATCTCTCGCTCCTTCGGTTTCAGGGCACGACTACGCCGCAAGGGCCCTGCAATCACGCGTTCGACCGCCTCGTCAAAATCGCTCATACTGACCAAGCTCTTGTTTCGCCTGGCAGCGAGTAGGGCGCCCTCGTTCACGACGCTGGCGAGATCCGCCCCAGAAAAGCCCGGTGTCTGTTTGGCGAGCACGTCGACATTGACGTCCGGCGCCATCGGTATTTCGCGCATGTGCACCTGCAAGATGGCCTTGCGGCCCTTGCTGTCAGGGTTGTCCACGATGATGCGCCGGTCAAATCGTCCTGGGCGCAGTAGGGCGGGATCGAGGATGTCAGGCCGGTTGGTGGCGGCGATCACGATGATCCCCATATTGTTCTCGAAGCCGTCCATCGCAACCAGCAGCTGGTTCAACGTCTGTTCCCGTTCATCATTTCCGCCGCCAAGTCCTGCCCCACGGTGGCGGCCCACCGCATCGATTTCGTCGATGAAGACCAGGCAGGGGACATTCTTCTTGGCTTGCTCGAACAGATCGCGGACGCGGCTGGCGCCAACCCCGACAAAGACCTCCACAAACTCGGATCCGGAGAGTGAGAAGAAGGGTACGCTGGCCTCCCCGGCGACCGCCTTAGCAAGGAGCGTCTTCCCGCAGCCTGGTGGCCCCACCAGCAACAGCCCTCTTGGGATCTTAGCGTGCAGCGCCTGGAACTTTTGGGGGTGCTTTAAGAACTCAATGACCTCCAAGAGCTCCTCCTTCGGTTCTTCCTCCCCGGCCACATCCGCGAAGGTCACATTGGGCTTGGTTGCGTCGTGCAGTTTTGCCTTGGATTTGCCGAACGACATCGGGCCGCCGCCCCCACCCATCTGCTGCGCCCGGCGGCTCATCATCACAAACAGGCCGATAATCACGAGGAACGGCAAGAAGTTGAACAGAAGGCCGAGCCAGATAGAGCCCCCGGATGGTGCCTCGATCGCAAAGCGAATCCCCTTCTTTTTCAATAGTTCTTGCAGGGGCCCAGTCGCCTCCTTGCTGTAGATCGTCCGAAGGTGCTGCCCCTCCGTGACATGGGCGTAGATAGTGTGGTTGTTTTCATCGAAGATCACCGTCCCAGCGATCTGTCCCGATTCTACTAGATCCATGAGATCACTGAAGATGACCTGGGTGGAGGCTTTCTTGGAACTCGAGAAGATCGGGATAAGGATTACGGCGACCACAAGGAACAAAGCGACCACGCTCGCAATCCATACGTAACGCTTGTTCACGGCAATGACCTCCTTCGCGTCATACCGACATACCGAAGCCGAGCGTCAAGCATCCGGGACGTTATGGCGGACAAAAGAAACATCTTATGGCCAGGGTCTATCATCCGACTCTCACTGCACTGAACAACC
>JANGEZ010000160.1:0-17664 GCA_031838355.1 Candidatus Methylomirabilis sp. bin48
ATCCGCCGGAGGAGCGCGATCAGGACCTTTAGGTCTGTCCGACCCGCCGCCACGAACGGGGCTAGGTTCATGTAGCTTGCCAGACGCCTGACCGATGGAAGGTCCGATGAGGACCCGATCACAAGGATCCTGGCCCCATGCCGGCGTGCCAATGCCTCCCCCACACGCGCGAATCGCTCCTCTCCCCAGAGTTTCGTCGACCAACGCGCCTGCGAATTCAGGGCGATCACCGGTTTATCCGGCGTCACATCGGCCTCAGCCAGGAGCGCCTCAGCCCTCGCCCCGTCCTCGGGTCGGGAAGGGAACACGAACGCTTTCGATTGTGGGTCTGCTCCCAGAAACCTGGCGGCTTCCAGGTACCGGTCCACGGCATGCAGCGGTCCGGGTGGAAGCGGCACCACGTGAGTCAACACGCGCCCGCTTCCCTCGCGGCTCCCCGCGAGACCGACCCGATATCGCGCGCCGGTGCAGACCACCGTGAGGGCGCTCTTCAGCAGTCCCTGTAAATCGACAACGAGATCATACCGACCCTGACGGAGCTCAGCGATAAGCGCGGTTATCTCTCGTAGCGCCGTCGACCCACGGAAGGGGGTCCGCACCGCCCGTCCCCATCGCCTGCGGCCTGAAACGATGATCCGATCCAGCAAGGGGTGACCCAGCAGCAGATCTGCCGCCTCCTCCTCCACCAGCCATGCGATGTGCCGATCAGGGTACCGCTGCCTGAGCGAGCTAAGGAACGGGAGCGCATTCACCACATCGCCGATGGAACTCGGCTTAATGATGAGGATGCGCTGGACCTGTTCCATAGGCACAGCTCCGCTTGAAGGTGCAGCGCTCATCCCCGGCCGCTCCGTTGCACGATCCACTCGGTGGCGCCCAGCAGATCTCTAGCCGTATGGGAGGGCATTGGACCTCCCGCCGCATGAAGGCGATCCAACGACTCGCGCCCATAGCCAGTCAGTACCAGCACCGAAGGGAGGCCCAGCCGATTTGCCAGCTGCATATCGCTCACCTTATCCCCAACGACGTACGACCGTTCCATATCCACCTGCCGCTCAAAGGCCGCCTGCTGAATCAATCCGGGGGCAGGCTTACGACATAGACAGGCCCGTCTGTATGGGAAGAACCCTTCCCGAGGATGATGAGGACAGTAGTAGAAGGCATCTATCTCGCCTCCCGCCTCGCTAAGTAGTTGCAGGAGCCGCTGATGGGTCGCTTCAACCAGCTCTTCCGTTGCGTCCCCTCGGGCCACCCGCGCCTGGTTGCTGACCACGATCCGCAGATACCCTTCCTCGCCAAGGCGTTTCAACGCTTCTACCGCCCCGGGAATCGGTCTCATCAGGTCTGGGCGTTGGATCGGCCCCACCTCCTCATTGATGGTACCGTCCCGGTCCAGAAAGACCGCGGGCCGCCGCCGGATGTTCTCCTCGGTGGTGGAGGTTGATCGTGCGAGAAGGGCCTCCGATGCGGCCACTACCCGCTCTACGTCCAGCGCCTGCATACATCGATGATCGACCGGGCAGTCACGGTAGCGACAGGGGCTACAGACCGCAGGATCGTGGAGTATCCGGTGTCCGGCGCCGAGCGGGCCGGTGCGGTGCGGATCCGTCGGACCGAACAGGGCGACGCACGGCACCCCTAACGCGGAGGCGAGATGCATCGTCCCCGTATCGTTCGTCAGCAGCAGTGTGCAGCGGCTGAGCAGCCCTGTGAGTTCAGTCAGCGTCGTTCGGCCGCCAAGGTCGATGGCAGTTCCGCGCATCTGCTCGCGGATAGCTCCTGTTAATAAGGCTTCCCTCGGTGAACCGAATAATAGAACAGTGGCTCCAAGGTGATCGATCAAAAGATCGGCGGCTGAGGCAAACCGGTCAGCCGGCCAACGCTTTGCCGTCCCATAGGCAGCACCGGGGGTCATGCCTATTAACAGGGCATGAGGGAGGATGCCCAGGTCGGTGAGCAGCTTCTCTGCTTCCGCATCGCTTCCCTGCTGAAACAGACACCCCGTTGGACGAAACCACGCATCCCACTGAAGCGATCGGAGTAGGCCAAGGTAGGAGTCTGCCTGATGCAGCGCCGTCCCACCAGATGGGCATACCCCAACCGTCAAAAGAGGGCCCCGTCCATCAGCCACATACCCGATCCGGTGCGGAATGCCTGCCAGCCTACTGATCAGCGCTGTCCGGAAGCTGTTCGGCAAAAGCAGGGCCAATTCAAAGTTTCGTTGCCGTAACGCTGTTGCCGCCCATATCAGCTCACCCCTGCCTGGCAACTCAACGAGTTCGTCGATGAATGGTAAGGATCGAAACAACTGGCTAAGCCACGGGCGCACGAGGAGTGATATTCTTGCATCAGGAAAGGATCGGCGAAGGTTGGCGAGCACAGGCAGAGCGAGGACCGCGTCGCCCAACCAATTAGGGCTTACGACAAGGATGGATCGAAGCCGATCTGGCTCGAAGGTTCGCCTTACGCGAAGCGTCATCACACTCATTGTACCGGATTCTGCCTCGCAGCTCCAGGTTCCACGTGCCAGGTTCCGGATTCTAGGCTTGGAGTCTGGCACATGGCGCGTGGTTGCGTTTTCCATCTGCGATGGACCCAGAGCCACTGGTCCGGCTCCCTCCGGATGAACGCTTCGATGGCCTTGGTGAAAGAGGCGGTGTTGGCAATGACGTCTGCCTTCATGCGCCCGGTCCTGATTAAGGGAATCTCTTTCTCCACAATAACAGTGTGCCGGTCCCGCCCGCACCGTATGATGGCGGCAGGAAGAACCGATGCGTCGGTTCTGAGGGCCAGGAGAGCGGGCGCAAGGGCCGTACAGGCCTGCATACCAAAGAAATCGACAAAGACCCCCTCTTTCCATGTGGTGTTTTGATCCATGAGGATCGCAACGCTCTCCCCTCGGAACAGCGCCCGCACCAGCACCGGCATCACCTGTTTCTTGGCTAACACTCTCGTTCCCCAGGCGGTCCGCAACCGGTTGATTGCCCTATCGAGGTATGGATTATCCAGAGGGCGCGTCACAGCAGACATCGGCTCGCCCATAAGGCCTACCGCGAGCGGAAGCAGTTCCCACGAACCCAAGTGCGCGGTGATGTAGATGATTCCTTTCCCTCTGCGCTTGGCCTGCTGGATGTGCTCATACCCTTCGACCCGGATGAATTGCCGGAAGTTCTCTCGATCGATCTTGAGACTCCGACAGGTCTCAACAACGGTTCGGCCGAGATTGATAAAGCATAAGCGCGTAAGCTCGGCAATCTTCGGAGAGGAAAGCTCACCATGAAAGGCCCGATGCAGGTTCTCATGAGCAATGAGACGATGCTTGTGATCAAAGCGGTAGAGAAGCGCCGCCAACCCCTCACCTGCATAGTAGGCCACTGAAGATGGCAGGTACAACAATCCCTTCGCGAGTCCCATCGCGAGGAGGTATTCGAGATAGGCGGCAATACCGCCCATGGTCTTGGGCTTCATGAGGGGCTCGGTTTCACCAGGCGGCTCAACATGGCATCTAACACCTCCGCCCCTTCCACCAATTCGAGTGAGATCGACAGGGCGTATAGCGGTACCCCCACCTTTGCAAGGTCCAAGCAAGTCAATTTTACCATATCCTTTTCCGTGGTGACTACCATGGAGGCACCGCTATTCCTGGCCGCTCCGTTGATGATCTCCAGATCGGAGGTAGAATAACGGTGGTGATCGGGGAAGATACGGTGAGTTGCGACAAAGGCACCAAGCTGAACAAGGGTATCCTCAAATCGGCTCGGATGAGCAATGCCAGAGACTGCCAACAACCGCTGGCCAGTGAGACGATCAAAATCCAGGTATTCTCCACTCCTCACGTCGATGAGGTTGACGGGCCGATGGACAGCCAGAGCGATCGGGACGGTCGGCGCATGCCTTCTGATCGCCTGTATGGCGAGGTCCAGGTTGCGTCCGGCGTCAGCGTGGGTGATGACCACGAGGTCGGCCCGTCCGAACGCCTCCGGCGGCTCCCGCAACAACCCTGACGGCAACAGCCTACCGTATCCAAGAGGATTGACCGCGTCAACCAGGACGATATCCAGGTCGCGATAGAGTCTGAGATGCTGGAACCCATCATCCAGAATGATGACGTCGCAATCCACATGCTCAAGGGCAACCTCACCAACCCGGTATCGGTCGGCTCCGGTCAAGACAGCGACGCCAGGCAGGTGCCTGGCCAGCAGATAGGCCTCATCGGCTGCTACCGGCGGTTCACATCGTAGATCTCTGCCATCGCTGATAATCGTTGGCTTCTTCGAACCACCTCGATACCCCCGTGAAATGATAACCACCCGCTGGCCTTGCTCGCGCAGCCGAGCGGCCAGCATCTCAACGAACGGGGTCTTCCCGCTTCCGCCAGCACTGACGTTTCCAACGCTCAGTACCGGGACTGGAAGTCGGCGAATCCTGGCGAGGCCAGACGCAAAGAGTGCAGATCGAAGCGAGATTGCTGCCCCATACGCATACGAAGCCGGACGTAAGCACGTCAGCCAGGCTTGAGCCCTCCATTGCTCCGAAGCCTCCGCCATACAGTGTTGCGTCCAGGCCGAAAGCGCCTCTATACCTTTCACAAAACGAGTTGCTCCAGAAGGGCTACTGTCCGCTCACACGCGCCTTGATGGGCCGCCAGGGCTGCCATTGCGGCTTGCCCCATCCTTTCCCTGGCGGCGGGATCACGCAGGAGTCGGGCGAGCTGCCGGGTAAGGTCCGCTGCATCGCTTACCTGGATAGCCGCCCCCCGTTCGATAAAGTACGCGCTCGCTTCATTGAAGTTTTCCATATGGGGACCGAACAGAACCGGACGACCGTACAGGGCCGGCTCAAGCAGGTTGTGGCCACCTCTGGGTATGAGGCTCCCTCCGACAAAGCTGATACTCCCCACCGCATATAGTGCCGACAGCTCACCAACTGTGTCCACGAGGATCACTTCCTTTGCGTCGTCTCTTCCTTGAGTTAAGGCGCTCCGCCTCACTGCAGTCAGGCCATAGTCTGCAACCATCGCCTCTACCTGGGTAACGCGCTCGGGATGGCGTGGCGCCAGAATTAGCAGAAGGTCTGGGAACTCACCGCGCAGGCGGCCAAAAGCCTGCAGCAATACCTCCTCCTCGCCTGCATGAGTACTTCCTGCCACCAGGATCGGTCGCTCGGCTTCAATGTGAAGCTCCCGACGCCACTGTTCGGCAAGCGATGAGGCATCAGCACGGGGGGTTGCATCGACCTTGAGATTGCCTACCACATGCACCCGCTCAGGACTGGCACCCAACGCAAGAATACGCTTCGCGTCTGTGCCGGTTTGCATGCAAAAGAGATCAACACACTGAAGGACCCGGCGGATGAAGGGTTGGACGAGGCGGTAGCGTGAAAACGAGCGCTCCGATATCCGACCATTGATGATGGCAACAGGAACCTTTGAGGCGGCACATTCGTAAAGGAAATTTGGCCAGATTTCCGTCTCCGTGAGAAGGATGAGGCGGGGTCTTACAGTGGCCAGGGTCCGATGAACGACCATTGGTAGATCGATCGGGAAGTACACCACTGCCGCGGCCTGCGGAAACGTTCGTCTGGCAACCTCTCGCCCAGTTCCCGTTACCGTCGAGACCAGAAGCGGTAGCGTTGGTCTACGAGCTGTCCAGAGATTAGCCAGGATGGAGGCAGCGCCGACCTCCCCCACCGACACGGCATGTATCCAGACAGGCTGAACGGCTTGAAGCCGTGAGAGCAGTACTTCAGGGTAACAACCCAGACGCTCCCGCCATCCCTCCCGGTAGTGGGGGCTTCGAAGGGCCCTCAAAAGGACGGAGGGTGACCAGGCAAGTAAAACGAGGGTCAGCAGGAGGGAGTAGGCAGAATACATCCTGGCATACCGGTCGTCACAGATCCGCCATGAAGTAATCGTCGGCCTTCATCGTGAGCAGGTCGAGGCGTTCTTCGAGGGTTTCCTGATACTTTGTCACCTCATCCTTGGTCGCCGTCGGAGGAACATACATCGGCTCCCCCCAGATGTACACGGCGCTGGAGAACGGGACCGGTACGAGGAAGGCGTCCCAACTCTTCAGGAATTGGCGTCGCGACGCACTAAAGCTCACAGGTACAATAGGAGCCCCCGTCAGCTTCGCCACCTCAATGACACCGGGCCTGACCTTTGCTCGCGGTCCCTTTGGGCCATCCGGGGTGACAATCAGGTTCAGTCTTCCTTTGATAGCGCGAATCATCTGCTTGAGGGCGCGCATGCCGCCCCGTGTCGCTGATCCTCGAATCACCTCGAACCCGAGAATCGTTGCAATTCGGCTGAAATACTCCCCATCCAGATGCTGGCTGACGAGGAGGGCTCCAGGCTTCCCGGGATAGACAAAGGGCATCATCAGGAGCCGGCCGTGCCAAAAGACCACGATGATTCGCTCTCCCCTTGCCCAGCAGCTTTCCGGGTACGTACGGCCCACATGAACAACACGAAGCAGCCGAAATAGGCATTGCATGAACCTCGCAGCAAGCCATGGAACAATGCGCAGAACAAGGCGATCTTCCCTGAGCACAGCGACCGCCCGGGAAAAGGGCGACTTCCTCATTACCCTCTCTGGACCGCCATCCCCTCCCCGGCGCCAGACTGCAAGCACTCAAGGATAGCGTCTACCGTCCGGCCCACGGCTCCCGGGGGCCCCAATCGATCACGCACCTGCTGGAGCTCCTGCCGCATCCGGCGACGTTGCTCTGTCGACAGGAGCAATTGGCGCGCTTCGTCAGCGATCCGCTCCGGCGTCGCGTGAAATTGAATTAGCTCAGGCACAACTCGTCTTCCCGCCACCAGATTTACCATGCCGACGTACGGAACCCTGATCAACACGCGGCCCAGCAGCCACGAGAGAAATGCGAGGCGATATACGATCACCATAGGGGTACCGATGATGGCTGCCTCCAGGGTCGCGGTACCTGAAGCCACAAGGATCAGGTCCGAGGCAGCCATAACCTCATAGGTTCGCCCCTGTACAACTCTCGCCGAGATAGCCTCTTGATTCAAGCAGGATTCGATGAGGCCGAGGGGAAGACCGCCGGCCACGGCAATGATGACGCGAAGGCCTGGCCGCTCAACCATCAGATGCCTGATCGATCTGAGCAAGATGGGTAGATGTCGCGTGAGCTCACCCACGCGGCTGCCAGGCAAGAGCCCCAATACTGGAGCCTCCCCCTCAAGTTCCAGGCGGCGTCTCGCCTCCTCCATTGATGGTGAAGACGTTAACCGATCAAGGAGCGGGTAACCGACATACACGGCCTCAATCCCCCTTTCGCGATAGAAATCCTCCTCAAATGGAAAGATAACTAGAAGCCGTCGGACATACTTTTGGATTGACCGTATCCGGCCGGCACGCCAAGCCCACACCTGCGGACTGATGAAGTAGACGACGGGGATTCCAAGCCGAAATGCCCGGCGTGCGAGCCTCAGGTTGAAGTCCGGAAAATCCACAAGGATCACCAGGTCTGGGCGTCGATCGCGTAAACACCGGATCATACTCCGGTATGCCCGCCAGATGGCAGGAAGCTTGGCAGCAACCTCGACGATGCCGACCACCGCCAGATCTCCCGCATGTGCGTGGAGACGGACACCTGCCTGGCGCATCAGGTCTCCTCCAATTCCTTCTATGGTCAGGTGGGGGGCGCGCCGTAGAAGTTCTTGAACTACGGAAGCGGCATGCAGGTCTCCTGAGTGCTCCCCTGCGACGATCAGAATCCGGCCATCTCGCATCTGGGCTACAGTTTCTCCACAATCTGAGAGGCCACCTTCAGGGCCTCCCGGCCGTCCTCGCCTGAGACCAGCGGTCTTTTCCTGGTCCGGACGCACTCGATAAAGCTCTCGAGCTCGACGCGAAGCGGCTCAGCTTTATCAATAGGGATATTTTCTTTCATAATCGTAACGGTTGTTTCAGCGCCCGGATCTGCCGCCGGGATGCGATGGTATACAGAGATCTCTTGCTGAGCATAGTCAAGAGAGATGAAGGTATCCCGCTGAAATATCCGCACCCGTCGAACTCGTTCAACACTCACCCGGCTGGCGGTCAGGTTAGCGACACACCCCGACTCAAATTGGAGCCGTGCATTCGCGATGTCCACCTGATCGGAGATGACCGGGACACCGACAGCCGTTACTGCGACGACAGGCGACTTGATCAGATTTAGTACGATGTCAATATCGTGGATCATCAGGTCGAGGACGACATCAACATCCGTGTTGCGGTTGGCGAAAGGGCCAAGACGGTGGCATTCGATAAAACCAGGACTCCTCACGACAGCCTCGAGCGCCTTTACTGCTCCATTGAATCGCTCGATATGACCAACCTGGAAGATTCGATCGTCAGCCTTGGCAACCCCAACCAGTTCGTCGGCCTGAGCGAGGTGCTGCGCGATCGGTTTCTCTACCAGGACGTCTACCCCGCGCTCCAGGAACTCCTTAGCGATCGAGTAGTGCAGCAGGGTCGGCACTGCCACGCTGACGGCATCTACCGTCCCCAGGAGTTCGCGGTAATCGCGACACAGTTGGATCCGGTACCGCGCCCCCAACTCCTGCAGGCGAGTCTCATCGATATCGACCACCCCGACCAGTTCAACGCCGGTCATCTCCGAATAGATCCTGGCGTGGTGCTGTCCTACATAGCCGACACCCACCACACCGACTCGAATTGGCTGCCCGTTCTTCATTCCCGATTCTTCCTTCCTCTTGCATCGGTATGGGCGAACTCGCTCTCAGCCATCAGCATTCAGAGACGTAGGGGCGCTGCTTGCTGCGCCCTATTCGGGCAGGGCAAGTCCTGCCCCTACGCCGACGGCTGATCACTGTCCTGCTGCTAGTCTGCCACAATCGCCAGTCCAAGCCGGTCGGCAGTCGCCACCACCTTCTCCCGATCGAGAATCAAGGTCTGATCGGCATCCAGGGCAAGTGCAGTCGCGCCCGCATCTTCGAGGGCCACCACAGTCTCCGGTCCGATGACCGGAAGATCGAAGCGCATATCTTGGTCGGGACGTCCAACCTTGACGACCACCACCCCCCCATTCCCAAGTTTGCCGCCGCGGCGAATAGCGGCATCAGTTCCCTCGATCGCCTCCACTGCGAGGACAGTGCGGCGTTTGACCACGACAGTCTGGCCGATTCGCAATTGCGCGATGGCCCTGGCAAGCTCTCTTCCAAAGCTGATATCTTGATGCTCCAAGGAGCTTGGCGCCCGTACCGTCAGCAGTCCTTTTCGCAATACGATCGAAGAAAGAAACCGCCGACAATCATGCAGCGTGATCCCTTTCTGCTTCAACACCTCACCGACACTCGCGAGGATCGTATCGCCGCGTCGGTCTTTGAGCTTCAGATAGAACAGCAGGCCGTCCAGATCGGTCTTCACGCGCGAGAAGAGAAGGTCGAGTGGGATCTTCCCAAGCATCACAGCATTCGTCACCTTCTCATGCTTCAGCGCCGCGATCAACCGGCCAAGCTGTCCGACTCCCACCCAACAGATCGCATCCACTTCATTGGCCAGATCGGCAGAGGCGGCCTCTTCGACGGCCACCGCCACGACCTTGAACCCCTGCACACGTGCTTCCCGTGCCGCTACGACCGGAAGCGGCCCTCCGCCGGCTATGATCCCGAGGCATTCCATAAACTACTGTTCCAGGTTTCGGGTTTCGGATATTGAGTGAACAACACAACCCCCAGACTCGCAACTCGACACTATCATTTAGCGCGCGATCCCTCTCGTCGATAATTTAATGAAGTGAATCAGGTGATCGATCTCCGGACAGGAGCTCACCTCCGATGCAATCCTCTCCAGGGCCTGAGACGTATTAAGGTTGGAAAGGAAGAGTAATCGATACGCTTGCTTGAGACGAAGGATCGCCTCTTGACAGACGCCATGGCGGCGAAGACCAACTGTATTCAAACCGAAGCACTTGGCCCGATCCCCCTGCGCCTTGACGAAGGGTGGGATGTCCTGCGAAACCGCCGAGCAGGCGCCAACCATGGCGTATTGTCCGATACGGACGAACTGATGGATCCCTGCCTGCCCACCGATAACTGCTCGGTCTTCGACCTCGACGTGGCCGGCCAGTCCAGCTTGGCTGACAATTACCACGTCATCACGTAAGAGGCAATCATGTGCGATGTGTGCATAGGCCATGATGTAGTTCCGGCGCCCCAGCACCGTAGCACCCCTACCTTTCGAAGATCCGCGATGAACCGATGCGAACTCCCGGATGACTGTCTCATCACCGATCACCAGTCGGGTCATCTCACTTCGATCATGAAAGATCTGAGGCACGGCGCCAAGAACTACGTGAGAGAAGATCTGGCACCGTTCTCCGATCTCTGTGATCCCCTCGATGAGGGCATGCGAACCGATGACGGTCCCAGACCCCACGGTGACATCAGGGCCGATGACCGAAAAGGCGCCGATGCTACAGTCAGGTCCAAGCTTGGCCTCCGGTGCAACAACCGCTGACGGATGAATCTGTATCATTGCTCCCCCATCACCACGGGAACGCCTGGAGGAGGGTTTGCGGATTCCCGGTCAACGACAATGCACGACAACTCAGCCTCTACAGCCAGCTTACCATCCACCAAGGCGCTGGCTCGCATTCGACAGGTGCGGCTCCTGAGTTGGATCAGCTCAACCTCTAATCTCACCTGATCCCCAGGCAGCACAGGCCTGCGAAACTTGGCCCGGTCGATGCCGGCAAGATACAGGAGCTTCTTTTCGGCGCTCACGTTCAGCGTCCGCATCAACAGGATCCCTCCGACCTGCGCCATCGCCTCGATCACCAGCACTCCCGGCATAATCGGCTGCCCTGGAAAGTGACCCTGAAAGAATGCCTCGTTAATGGTCACGTTCTTGAGCCCCACCACCCTCTTCCCCGGCTCGATCTCGAGAATCCTATCGACCAGGAGGAAGGGATACCGGTGGGGAAGCATCTCCTGAATCTGTCGACTATCGATCACTGGGGTCCCCCATCAGACGCCGACTGAGAAGGCTGCGTCTCTTCCCTCCGTTTTCCAACGGCGCCCTCTAACGATGCCAAGCGAGCCTCAATGCGCTTAAGAGTATTCAGGATTTGGGGGAGCCGATTCACCGCGGCGACACTACGCTTGAATGCGAGATGCGGTACGGCGGGAGAACCCATGAATACACCCCCAGGCGGAAGGCTCTTACTCACTCCAGCCTGCGCTCCCACGGTCACATCGTCGCCGATCTCGACATGATCGACGATCCCGACCTGGCCGGCCAGCGTCACCCGATCTCCGATCTTCGTACTTCCGGAGATGCCGCTCAGGGCCACAATTACCGTATCTGCTCCAACGACAACATTATGTGCAATCTGGACCAGATTATCGATCTTGGTCCCACGCTTGATCCGCGTCGCCCCCATTGTCGCTCGGTCGATTGTCACATTGGCGCCGATCTCCACATCATCCTCAAGAATCACCCGCCCCACCTGCGGGATCTTGATACGGACCCCCTGTCCGTCCCTTAGATACCCGAAGCCATCGCTACCGATCACAGCACCGCTGTGGATAATTACTCGATCGCCAATCTCAACGCCGTCCCGAATCATAACCTGAGGGTAGAGCCGGCAGTCAACACCGATGCGGCTCCCCTCGCCGATGTAGACCTGGGCACCTACAACGCTTCTCCGGCCAATCGTCACACCAGCCTCGACGACCGAGAGCGGACCGATCGCAACATCCTCTGCAAGACGTACGCCCTCCTGCACGATACTGGATGAATGGACGCCAGGCGTTGGACGGTCCGGGGTGTAGAAAAGGCGGAGGGCCTGGACAAAAGCCAGATACGGATCGTTCGTCAGCAGCGCCGGCTTAGAACAGGGCGGGCTCCCCTCACGTACAATCACAGCAGAGGCCCTGGTCGCCTCCAGCGTCGGCAGGTCGCGGGCGTTCGCCACAAAGGCCAGATCTCCCTCACACGCCTCGTGCAGTGGAGCGAGACGATGGATCTCGACCTCACCGTTGCCTACCAGCCGGCACCTCAGCTTTTTAGCCAGCTCACTCAGTTGCATCACCGCAACTACTTTTTACTTCGGCGGGTATTGTAGCGTTCCAGGATTTCTTTGGTGAGGTCGGCCGCATCGTTGCTATAGATCACACCGCTTTGTCCCTTCTCAACGATGAGGGTGAACCCTTTCTCTTTGCCATAGTCCCGGACCACAACTGTAAGATCCCTGAGTAGATCGTTCACTATCTCGCTTTCCCGCTTGGCCAGATCACGATTGAAATCCTCGGTCACTCGCTTGAGATCACGAAGCTTGCGTCGAATCTCTTCCTCTCTATCCTTCTTTGCAGCCTCACTCAGGGCGGATGCCTGCTTCTGGAGATCCGCGTCCATCTGCTTGATCTCAGCCTCTTTCGCGCTGATATCTTTCTGTTTCTCGGTTGCCTCCGCCTTCACCGTAGTCATCGCCGCCTGCCCCTCTTTCGACTGCGAGATGACCATCTGAAAATCTACAAACCCAAGCCTCATCTGGGGATCCGCAGCCCAGCTCGCGGATGCCATCAATACCACCGCCGTAGCCCCCCAGAACAGCCACCATCGCCCACCACGATTCGATTGCGCCATACGTTGTTTCCTCCTAGTGCTAAAACGTTGATCCGACCGTCAAGTGCATGGCACTGCTCGACTCCCCTGCCCGTTTGTCCAGGTTGAAGCCCAACTCGACCCGCACCAGACCAAAGGGGGTAGCAACGCGAACTCCGCCCCCGGCAGTCGGTCGCAGATTCAACGAGAGACTTTCATCCTTAGTCCAGACATTGCCCGCATCGAAAAAGAGTAAGCCCCTCAGGCCCAATGGCTCATAGATTGGGAACATCACCTCGTTGTTGAAGTAGATGGCCTTGTTACCGCCGATCCGTTCCCCTGTTGCAGGATCGATAGGGCTCAGATGGAAGGTCTTGAACCCTCGAACGGTGTTGGTGCCGCCAAGGTAGATCAGTTCCTGGACCGGCAGGTCCTTCCCGCCGTAGGGCTCCGCCACAATGAGGTTGCCCCGAACATGACCGATCAGCTTCCAGATCAGTGGGTGGTAGTAACCCAGATCGAGGTTGAGGCGCTGAAACTTGTTTTCCCCACCCAGAAAGGTCCCGGCAATCTGATACGTTGCAGCCCCGCTGAAGCCTCTGGTCGGATCACGGGGGTTGTCCCTGAGGTCCAACGAGAGACCAACAGAGACCCGTCCGGTCGTATTCGTCCCTTTCTGGTCCTTGATCTCATCCGGGGCGTCCTCGTTAACATCAAAGATCCGGTTCACCTCATACCGGTACCCAAGGGTACCGAACAACTGCTTAAAGAGCCTCCGGCCGAGGGCGAACGAGCCGCCCTTGATATCCTGATTATAGCCGACCTGCTCGTTGAATAGCAGTCGCTGATTGAACAGCGAGAGGTCAAGCGATGTCTCAGTGTCCAGAATGTGGGGATCAAAGAAGTTCATGACAAACCGAGTAGCCCTGACGCCAAGCTGCGCTGAGAGCGAGACCCGTTGCCCCAATCCGAGAAAGTTATCCTGGGTGATGGAGCCAGAACCCATCATCCCATCAATCGAACTGAAGCCGCCTCCGATACTAAAGGAGCCGGTAGGCTTCTCCTTCACCACCACATCGACGTCCACCCGATCCTCGGACGTGCCACGACGGGTCTCGACCTTGACATCCTCGAAGTAGCCAAGGTTGTTCAGATTCTGGCGACCGCGCGCCAGCAGACGGCTATTATACAAGTCACCCTCGATCAGAGGGATCTCCCTTCGGATCACTTTGTCTCGGGTCTTTGTGTTGCCTGAGATCTCGATCCGCTCCAGGAAGGCCTGTTTCCCTTCACCGATTTCCAGGCCCACATCCACAATATGGTTTTCTCGATCGGTGTTAATGGTCGGGGCGATATCGGCGAAGAGATAGCCACGCTCCGAATACCGGTCGGTGAGGGTCAGCATGTCCCGCTGGAGTACCTCCCGGCTAAAGACGCCCTGTCTGGCGATCTGAAGTGGCTTCAACACCTCCTCGGTGGAAAAGACGGTGTTACCCGTCACCCGTACCTCTCCGACCCGGTACCGAGGGCCCTCTTCCACGCGCATGCTGATCTCGAGCTTCTGCCTTGTCTCGATCACCCGAATCTCCGGCTCCCCCACTTTAATGTCAAGATAGCCGTTATCCAGGTAGAAGGCCTTGATCCGATCGAGATCGCGTTGCAGCTCATCACGTTTCAGCGTCCCAAAAAAGAAGAACAGGAACAGTTCCCTGGTGGCCATGTGCGCTTTGATCTCCTGCTCGCTTAATCCTTTGGCTCCCAGGATCCGAATGGTAGAAATCTCAAACTTTCCCCCTTCATCGATCTGGAAGGTGACCGTGACATCCCCCTCCGCAGTCTTGTCTATTTGTGGGAGCACCTTGGCCTGGTAATACCCCTCTTCTTCATAAAACAACCGGACTTTGCCTGCGTTCGCCGTCACGGCCTGCGGGCTGAACACTCCCCCTTCGGCCAGCGCGAGCTTCTCCTTGATCTTGTCGGTGGCAATCTGCTTATTGCCTCGGATCTTTACTTCCCGGATGGTCGGCTTTTCGGTGAGGATGAAGGTGATCTTCAGGCCCCCTTCAAAAACTTCGGCATCCGCAGCGACATCGTCGTAGAAACCCAACCGGTAGACGGTCTTGACATCCTCCCTGATCTTTTCCAGAGAGAACAGCTCTCCAACCCTGGTCTTAAGTTTAAGCCGGATCGTGGCCTCGTCGATCTTTCGGCTTCCCTTGATATCGAGCTGCTTGACCTGTGCCTGTTCCTGGCCATAAGCATTGCCGAACGCCAACGCCAGGAAGAAGACGAGAGAGCTGGCGGCAAGAACTTTTACGCTATTCGCGAAGGCATGCACCGATCGCTATCGCTCCTCGAGTCTGGACGAGATGCCTACACTCAAATGAAATTCAGTATTTATACTACCTTTGTCGCACAAGCACAAGGAGAAACTCACCAGGACGGATCGTAAGTGAAGAGATATGGGATGGAAAGAGGTAAGGCTATTTAGAGGCTTCGAGGAGGCTGACCTCTTCGAATGTCAAGGCATCACCATCGAGCTTAACCCTGAGGACGCCTCCTTCCGTAAATCGCCCCTTCAAGACCTCTTCGGCTAATGGATCCTCCACATAGCGCTGAATGGCACGGCGGAGGGGCCTGGCGCCAAGGGTTGGGTCAAAACCTCGATTGATGAGAAAATCTTTCGCGCTCCCGTCGACCGCAAGCGAGATCTTGCGCTCCGCAAGCTGAAGCTGGAGACGGGCGAGCATCAGATCTACGATCTTACAGAGTTCGTTTTTGCTCAACTGGTGGAAGACGATCACCTCGTCGATCCGGTTGAGCAGTTCTGGGTTGAAGGCCCGTTTCAGCTCGCCCAGAACAGTATCCTTCATCTTATCGTAGACCGTCTCGTCACCGCCCTTGGCGAAGCCCATTGTGGCATGGAGGCCGATCTGACGGGCGCCGATGTTGCTCGTCATGATCAGTATGGTATTCTTGAAGTCAACAATGCGACCATAGCTATCAGTAAGACGGCCATCCTCAAAGATCTGGAGGAGCAGATTGAATACCTCCGGATGAGCTTTTTCTATCTCATCGAGGAGAATGACGGAGAATGGCCTGCGCCGAACCTTCTCAGTGAGCTGGCTCGAATCGTCGTACCCGATATACCCCGGAGGGGCGCCGATGAGACGGGATGTGGAGAAGCGCTCCATGTACTCCGACATATCGACGCGGATCAGCGCGTCCTCCGTTCCGAACAGGAATTCCGCCAGCGCCTTGGCCAGCTCGGTCTTCCCCACGCCGGTTGGTCCAAGGAAGATGAACGATCCGACGGGACGGCTCGGATTCTTAATCCCGGCCCGCGAACGGCGAATCGCACGACTCACGCTCCCGATGGCCTCGGTCTGCCCCACCACCCGCTTGGCCAGATCCTGCTCCATCCGGATCAGCTTGGCTGTTTCCTCTTCCTCGATCTGGTACAGCGGAATACCTGTCCACTTAGAGACGATGTAGGCGACCTCCTCGGCCGTCACCACAGTCCTCTCCTTCGCCCTGGACTCCTTCCAGCGAGCCTTTTTCTCTTCTAACTCGGTCCGAAGCTTGCGCTCCGAATCTCGGATCCTAGCCGCAACCTCAAAGGCCTGGGTCCGGATCGCGTCTTCCTTCTGGGCCCGGAGGCGCTCGACTTCGGTCTCCATCTCCCGGAGATCCTGTGGCAACATCAGGGTTTTCAGCCGCGCTCGCGAGCCGGCCTCGTCAATGACATCAATAGCCTTATCAGGCAAAAAACGGTCGGCGATGTAGCGCTGAGACAGACGCGCAGCGGCCGTGACGGCCTCGTCAGTGATGACCGCGCAGTGATGCGCCTCGTAGCGATCCTTAATCTCCCGGAGGATGTGAATCGTCTCCTCCACGCTCGGCGGCCCGACCTGGACTGCCTGAAACCGTCGCTCCAGCGCTCGGTCTTTCTCAATATGGCGGCGATACTCGTCGAGGGTGGTAGCACCGATGCACTGCAGCTCCCCGCGCGCGAGTGCCGGCTTCAACATGCTGGCTGCGTCGATCGCGCCCTCTGCGGCGCCGGCGCCCACTAACGTGTGCAACTCATCGATGAACAGGATGATGCTCTGTGTTTGCTGTATCTCCCTGACGACGGCCTTCAACCGCTCCTCGAACTGACCGCGATACTTGGTCCCGGCCACCATGCCGGCGAGGTCAAGCTGGACGACCCGCTTCCGAAGCAGGGTCTCCGGTACGTTACTGGCCACAATGCGTTGCGCAAGCCCTTCCACGATGGCAGTCTTCCCCACGCCGGCCTCCCCGATCAGGACCGGATTATTCTTTGTCCGGCGCGAGAGAATCTGGATGACCCGCTCGATCTCCGTCTCACGGCCGATGACGGGATCCAGCCGGTCTTGGCGCGCCATCGCGGTCAGGTCCACACCGAACTCATCCAGCGCAGGTGTCCTGGTCGAGGACGTGGGCTTCGAGGCCTGCTCACCCAGTAGCTCCTGGGCCTGCGCCTTCGCAGAGGCTACGCTGATGCCGAAGTCCCTCAAGACCAAGGAGGCGATCCCTTCGCCCTCGCGGATCAGTCCGAGCAGCAGGTGCTCAGTGCCGATATAGTTGTGCCCGAGAGATCTCGCTTCAGAGATGGCATATTCCAGAACCTTCTTCGCCTGCGGGGTAAAGGGGATCTCGCCGGCTGGGCTGAACTCTAAGCCGACCGAGACAATCTTCTCGATCTCCCCCTTCACCGAGGAGATATTCACGTTCAGCTTCTTGAGAATCGCGACCGCGAGTCCGTCGCCCTCACGGATCAGTCCGAGCAGCAGGTGCTCAGTGCCGACGAAGTTGTGTCCGAGGCGGATCGCCTCCTCCCGGGCCAGGATAATTACCTTGCGGGCTCGCTCTGTGAATCGCTCGAACATCTCCTCGCTCCCCTCTCTTCAGCGCCCTAACATCACTAGCGTTTTCAGTATAGCCGATCCTTTCAGAATTTCAAGCCCCCTCTGAGCCTGTCCTGCAAACCCCATGTCGCGCACTTCGACCTTGCTCACCACAGCCTCCGACGAGCCCATCCTGAGTACAGTCGAAGAACTGA
>JANGEZ010000161.1:0-5147 GCA_031838355.1 Candidatus Methylomirabilis sp. bin48
ATTCGCCAGGATCTCCGGACCTTCGTTAAAATAATCGCGGCCTTCGTTGCGCGCCTGGACCATCGCTTCCAAGGCTACCCGGTTGGCCGTCGCGCCCGCCGCGATGCCGGTCGGATGACCGATAGTCCCACCGCCGAACTGGAGCACGACATCTTCGCCAAAGTAATGGAGCAACTGGTGCATCTGTCCGGCGTGGATGCCGCCTGAGGCGACCGGCATGACCTTGCGGAGCGCCGCCCAGTCCTGATCAAAGAACAGACCATTTTGCAGATTCATCGGGGTATGGGTTTCCCGCAAGGTATCGTAAAATCCTTTGACCATGAATGGGTCGCCTTCGAGCTTGCCGATGACGGTTCCGGCGTGGATATGGTCCACCCCCGCCATGCGCATCCACTTGCAGATGACACGGAAGTTGACCCCGTGATTCTTCTGACGGGTATAGGTCGAATGGCCTGCCCGGTGCAGGTGCAGCATCATATCGTTTTTCCGCGCCCACTTGGAGATTGACTGGATCGCGGTGTAGCCGATTACCAGGTCGATCATGATGATCACGCTGCCCAACTCCTTGGCGAATTCCGCGCGCTCATACATGTCCTCCATGGTGGCGGCGCTGATATTGAGGTAATGTCCCTTTACCTCGCCGCTGGCGGCCGAGGCGCGGTTTACCCCTTCCATAGCGAAAAGGAAACGGTCGCGCCAGTGCATAAACGCCTGCGAGTTGATGTTTTCGTCGTCCTTGGTAAAGTCGAGGCCGCCTTTGAGTGCCTCGTATACGACGCGGCCGTAGTTTTTACCGGAGAGCCCCAGCTTCGGTTTGATGGTGGCGCCCAGCAGCGGGCGGCCGAACTTATCCAGACGCTCGCGCTCCACCACGATCCCGGTGGGCGGCCCTTGAAAGGTCTTCAGGTAGGCCACAGGGAACCGCATGTCTTCCAGGCGCAGCGCCTTGAGCGGCTTGAAGCCGAACACATTGCCGATAATAGACGCGCTCACGTTGACGATCGAGCCATCTTCAAACAGGTCCAGATCGTAGGCGATGTAGGCGAAATACTGGCCCGGGCTGCCCGGTACAGGATCCACCCTGTACGCCTTACCGCGATAGGCATCGTGATCGGTGAGACGGTCGGTCCACACCACCGTCCAGGTGGCAGTGGACGATTCGCCCGCCACGGCTGCGGCCGCCTCATCCGGGTCCACACCGTCCTGGGGGGTGATACGGAACACCGCGATGATGTCGGTATCCTTCGGCACATATTCCGGCCGCCAATACCCCATCTGTTTGTAAGGGACCACACCGCCCACTTTATACCGGTCTTTCGGATCCTTGTTGGTTCCCGCTGTAGCTGGTCCTGCCATGGTTCCCTCCCTTCAGCCTGCGTGTTTACCCTGTTCTACCATCCCGTTGTTTCGTTCCCCTGGAGGTCTCGGATGTTTCACCTCTTGCCTTTACTCTTCGGTGAGTCGGGTCGGATCTAAACTCATTCCTAAACTTGGCCTTAAGTTATCAGTTCTTAGCATAAGGTCAAATAGAAAATTATGGAACTTATCATAAGGTTTCCTTTATAGCACACTATGGCCCTTCATAAGCGGCGCGTCTTCTTTGCTGTCGCGAACATTCGGTATCTGAAGCGCTGCTTGACATCCGGATATCTGACATAGTAATAATATCCACTCCAAATAGATCTGTAACCTTTGAGAGAGGACTGGGGGCTTTCATCATTCAATGAATCAAGAACCGCATACTCATCATCAACAAATACCTTCTAACGTCCCTGGCGCGCCGGGGGCTCAGCCGTCAATGGCGAACATGGCCCTCGATCTCATCAAGGATGGCGATGTGGTCGGTCTGGGTACCGGACGGGCTGCGACCGCATTTGTCCGCGCCCTTGGCCAAGCGGTGAAGGCAGGTCTTCGGGTCACGGCGGTTTCTACGTCGCAGGCAACGGCCGCATTGGCGGCGCAGCTTGGGATACCGCTGGCGACGCTCGAAGAGGTGCCACGCATCGACGTCACATTTGATGGCGCGGATGAGGTCGATCCTCGGCTTGACCTCATCAAGGGGTACGGCGGCGCGCTGATTCGCGAAAAGATTGTGGCCGCCTCGTCGCGACGGCTGATCATCCTGGTTGGCGCCGAAAAGCTGGTGCCGGTCCTGGGGAGCCGCGGCATCCTTCCGGTAGAGGTGGTACCGTTCGGTCTGGCCCTGTGCCGTCGCCGCCTGACGGAGCTCGGGTGTCGGCCGTCGGTCCGCGAACATGATGGACAGCCGTTCGTCACCGACAACGGCAATTACATCCTTGACTGCGGCATCTCACCGCTTCCAGACCCGGCCGCGTTCGAGCAGACGATCCTTGGGGTCCCTGGGGTGGTCGGAACGGGGCTCTTCATCGGTATGGCTGACACAGTCCTGGTGCAGGACGGCGATACGGTCAACGTACAGCAACGCGGAGACCCATGATGGGAGACCCGATGGTCAGCAAAGGCATCACTCTTACCCGTCATCTTCTGGACGACCGGACACCGATAGAGGGCGATCTGGGCGCGCTTCTCATTAAGATCGGTTCTGCATCGAAGCTGGTGTCACGGGAGGTGAACCGAGCGGCGCTGCACGGCAAATTGGGATACACCGGGGAGATAAACGTTCAGGGAGAGCAGATCGCCCAGCTCGATCTCTGGTCGAATGAAGTGCTCGTGGATGCGCTGAAGGAGACCGGTCTTGTTTGCACGATGGTCTCAGAGGAGATGGAAGCCCCACTGCATGTCGACCGCAACTGCCGCCCCGGGAGCTATGTGGTCTGTTTCGACCCGGTCGATGGCTCATCGAACATCGACATCAATGGCACAGTGGGGACGATCTTTTCGGTGCGACACCGGTGCGGCCATGGGCGGGAGCATGAGGCGGCGGATATCTTGCGGAAGGGTACCGAGCAGGTGGCAGCCGGCTATGTGATGTATGGCCCCAGTACCATGTTCGTCTACGCCGCGGGTGAAGCTGTGCAGGGCTTTACGTGGGATCATACGCTGGACGATTACGTTCTGACACACCCCGACATTCGAATTCCGCGACGGGGCAAGACGTACAGCGTGAACCATGGGAACTACCATCGCTGGTCCGAACAGACTCGCCGGACGGTCGATTATCTGGGCACGCCGGACAAAGCGACAGGCCGCCCCTATTCCCTCCGTTATGTCGGGTCGATGGTGGCGGACCTGCACCGTACGCTGCTTGAGGGCGGGCTCTTCATGTATCCGGGCGAAGCCGGCGGGGGAAAGAACGCCAATGGAAAGCTCCGACTTCTCTATGAGGTCGCACCGATGGCCTATATCGTGGAGCAGGCTGGGGGACGGGCCAGTACCGGCGCTGAGCGGATCCTGGAGATCGAGCCGTCGGAATATCACCAGCGTGTGCCGATAATCATCGGCAGCCCCGATGACGTGGTCCTTGCCGAGGAGTTTTACCAGGGGAAGCGTTAACTACTCAGGTGTTTAGGCTGTAGGCTGAAGGCTGTTAGTCGTTGCGCGCGGACCGAATCAAGGCGCACTTCGTCGGCCAGTTCAAACGCTCTAAGCTTGGTATAGTCTCGCATGGCGCGTTTCTATAGTCTAAAAGCCTACAGTCTACCTACCTTGTAGTTACGGGAAGCGTTAGCACGCTCACCCCGCGACCAGCTCGGGCTAGAGCCAATACCGTTCAATTAGGCCCTCCCAACCGTTCGCCCTGAGCTTGTCGAAGGGTAATTGTGGTTCGACAGGCTCACCACAAACGGCTAAAGTGAACAGCATTCTAGAGCTTAGCCTGCAGGGCGGCTTGAAGGAGGCGATGAGCGTGAACACACGTGTCCGTGAGATTCTTGGATGGTACAGTGGTAACACTCCGGGAACGCTGACGAACCTGGCGCGCCTGTTGAACCATGGCTACCTTGGCGGCACAGGCCGACTGGTGATCTTGCCGGTGGATCAAGGCTTTGAGCACGGTCCGGCGCGAAGCTTCGCGGTCAACCCGCCCGCCTATCACCCGCACTACCACTTTGATCTGGCGATCGAAGCGCGCTTGAGCGCCTACGCGGCGCCGCTTGGCTTCATCGAGGCAGGCGCGGTGGACTTCGCCGGCCAGATCCCCCTGATCCTGAAGCTCAATAGCCACGACGTGCTGTACGACGACAAGGACCCGCTTTCGGCAGTGACGGCCAGCGTGAAAGATGCGCTGCGTCTCGGGTGTGTCGGCGTGGGCTTCACGATCTACCCCGGCTCGGCTCATTGCGCCACGATGTACCAACAGTTTCGAGAGATCGCGGCTGAGGCCAAGGCGTCAGGCCTGGTTGCGGTCTGCTGGTCCTACCCGCGCGGCACCGGTCTAAGCAAGGAGGGCGAGACGGCGATCGACGTGGTGGCCTATGCGGCGCAGATCGCGGCGCAGCTTGGCGCACACCTGATCAAGGTGAAACTGCCCACCGCCCACATCGAGCAGCCGGAGGCCAAGAAGGTCTACGAGAAGACCAAGGTACCGATCGGGACCTTGGCGGATCGCGTCCGACATGTGGTTCAGAGCGCTTTCGATGGGCGACGGATGGTGATCTTCTCCGGCGGGGCGGCCAAGGCGGACGATAACGCCGTCCTGGATGAGATCCGGGCAATCCGCGATGGCGGAGGGTTCGGCACGATCATCGGCCGCAACTCATTCCAGCGCCGACGCTCCGACGCCATCGACCTGCTCACCAAGATCATGCAGATCTACTCCGGTGAGATGCCATAGGCGTGATGATAGTACCGTCTGGTAAACACTGCCCCTTTTATCGCTCTACCTTTAGCCTACCTAATGCCAAAGCTCAGTAGCGGTAGCCGCGCTGAGAGACGGTGAACTCCGAGAACCCATATCGCAGCCGCCGTCTGCTGCAGCGGATTGTTCGGCGAGACGCGAGGTAGCCAGTTCGGTTAGTATTTCACCCGCTTGGGGTCGGCCGCATACGCCTTGAGTACCTTCAACGCCTCACCACCGAGAACTTGAGCCTCGGGAATCTTGCGCCGATCCAGCGGTTTGGCCAGTTGCTCGTAAATAAACCGGTCGTCGAAGCCGACATCAGCAGCGTCTTGAACGCTGAACCCGTAGAACACGCGGTCTACCCGCGCCCAGTAGATGGCGCTGAGGC
>JANGEZ010000162.1:0-3789 GCA_031838355.1 Candidatus Methylomirabilis sp. bin48
ATGTCGGATCGCATAGTTAATCGTCGGGAGTGCGGCGCGGATGCGTGTATCGTCCGTAATCGTCCCTTGCTCATCGATCGGGACGTTGAAATCGACACGGATCAGAAGCCGTTTCCCTTGGAGTTCCAGGTCATCGATACACAGTTTGGCCATGGTGTTCCTATATGAAGCGCAAAGAAAAACGCGCGGCGCACATCGAATGTACGGGTGGGTTTCAAGCCCACCCCTGCCTCACATTATTTGTTATCGCGTAGCGATATACTTCACAAGATCATGGATTCGGCTGGAGTAGCCCCACTCGTTGTCGTACCAGGACAGGACCTTGATCAAGGTACCGTCTACGACTGATGTCGAAAGGCCGTCAACAATGGACGATAGCGAATTACCGCAAAAATCGACAGAGACCAACGGCTCCTCACAGAAACCGAGAATCCCTTTCAATTCACCGTCGGCTGCCTTCCGAAGGGCTGCATTCACCTCCTCGACCGTGACCACCCGCTCCGTCTCCGCAACAAGATCGACCAAAGATACGTTCGCCGTCGGGACACGGATAGCAATTCCATGCATCTTCCCCTGCAGCGCAGGGAGCACCAGACCCACCGCCTTGGCCGCTCCAGTGCTGGTGGGAATCTGGGAGAGGGCGGCGGCCCTTGCCCGGCGGAGATCCTCATGGGGCAGATCCAGGATCTGCTGGTCATTGGTATAGGAATGGATCGTGGTCATGAGACCATGGCGAATCCCAAAGTTCTCCATGATCACCTTCGCGATGGGCGCAAGACAGTTGGTAGTGCAGGACGCATTGCTGATGATCGCGTGCTTGTCCGGGTCGTACATCTTTTCGTTGACGCCAAGTACGATCGTGACATCCGGATCCTTCGCCGGCGCTGAAATGATAACCTTCTTCGCCCCAGCCTGGAGGTGCTTGCTCGCCCCAGCCTTGTCGGTGAAGCGTCCGGTCGATTCGACGACTACCTGTACCCCCAGCTCTTTCCAGGGAAGCGCCGCCGGGTCTCTCTGGGCACAGATCTTAACCTCGCGGCCATTGACCACGATGGCATCGTCCTTGGCCTGCACCTCCGCTTGTAGCACCCCATGGATAGAATCGTACTTCAACAGGTGGGCGAGCGTCCTGGCGTTGGTAATGTCGTTCACCGCGACGAACTCCAGCTCTCGGTCTCCGAGCGCTGCCCGAAAGACATTCCGGCCGATGCGGCCGAATCCGTTAATCGCAACCTTGATCGCCATACCTCGCTTCTCCTCCTTGGAAGTGACGAACCGACGACTGTTGTTCCGGTGGACGGATGAACAACCAGAACGTGTTCCGCTAGAAGGCAAATCAGCCCTTTTTTATAAGGCCTTTGATCCTAAATGTCAATCCCTTAAGGTCAATCCCCCATAGAATTCGTAACTACTCGGGTAGATAGGCTGAAGGCTGAAGGGTTTTAGGGGTAAGTCGCGTGATCATACAATACTCCGAAAAGGTCTTGAATGGCTCGATTCGTGCCTTGCGAGATAATTTAGAGCCTTCAGTCTTCAGCCTTCAGTCTAAACACCTGAGTAGTTAGCGGAGTTCCACGGGCAGATTCACTCCACCCGGGCGAGCGTGTAGACACCGACTTCCGCGGCGCCAGCAGCAAGCAGAACCTTTGCACACTCGCCGGCTGTGGCGCCGGTGGTAAAGACATCGTCAATGAGGAGGAGCCTCATGTTCTTCACCCGACCAGGCCGCACGACGGCAAAGGCCCCCTTGATGTTTTCCTCTCGCTCTCGCCGACCCCCGCTCTGGGCCTCCGTGGCCCGGACCCGATGCAATACACGATGGCCGACGCAGAGACCCCAGCCGGTCCCAATCTCCTTCGCCAGGAGCGCCGCCTGATTAAAACCTCGCGCACGCTCCCGCTTGGGATGGAGTGGAACCGGAATCAGGAGATCGAACTGGCTGGGATCAAGGAGTCGTCCGGCCCCCTCAACCATCAGACGACCGAGGTGTCGAGCAAGCGTGCGACGGCCGCCGTACTTGAACAGCAGAATGGCCTGGCGCATCGTCCCGTCCGCTTCGTACAACGCTGCCGCCCTCGCCATGGCAAAGGGCGGCAACCGCTCCCGGCAGGGTCCGCACAGGTGGCCTGGGCTTCCCTCAAGGGTTCTCGGCGAGACGAATGACCTACCGCAGCGGGGACAGAACGGTTCGGAAACAAGCCGAACTTCAAGCCAGCAGCGGCCGCAGATGACGGACCGGCGGGCGGCGTCCAGGGGTTGATGACACACTCGGCAGGGGGAGGGAAAAATAAGATGAAGAAAGGCTGCCAGCAGCTCCTTCAGCTCCGTTCCTCTTCCTCCTGGCAGGCAATACAAAATAGGGCAAAGGACAACGCCTCGAGCCGCTTCTCGCCGATTGGCTCGCCGCACCGTTCGCACTCCCCGTACTTCTTCAGCCGCATCTTCTCCAGGGCAGCGTCCACCTGCTTCAGCAACTGGCGCTCAGTATCGCTGATAGAGAGCAAAAATTCCTTCGTGTAGGCTGTCGTGGCTTGATCGGCGATGTCCTGCGTACCGTCGCTACCGGTCTCCAGATTGTCCGCCTGCTTCTCCCGCACTGTGTTAATCAACGAGCGTCGCTTCTCTAACAGCTTTTCCTTTAATCGTTCCAGCAGTGCTGCCCTCAACGGCATCCCCATCACCTCTCTGCCTGTGTGTGGCCGCACGCAGGCAAGCCACCCCAGCGATTAGGAAGATCACCCTCACCCTCAAAAGGGAGAGTAGAGGCTGCAGACACGGCTAATCCCCAATAAAAAAAGAAGCGAGGCTCATGAGCCCCCGCCTCCAGTATATCGATTTCATTATAGCGGTCTATCCGGAAAGACCCGACGATCCGCGACGAACCAACTCTTGTTTCGGCGCGTCGGCCCACAACCCCTCAAGATCATAGTACAGCCGCGTCTCTTCATCGAAAATATGAATGATTACGTCGCTGTAGTCAAGAAGAATCCAACGGGCCTCCTTGTCGTCCTCCCGATGGAATATCCGAACTCCTTCTTCCCGAAGCCGCTCCTCGATCCGTTCGGCAATAGCCCGGCCCTGCCTGATCGAGGGGGCACATACGATGAGGAAATGGTCGGTGAAGGAGCAGAGGCTACGAAGATCCAGGTGTACCATGGAAATAGGTTTCACCTCTTCTGCCGCTGCTGCTGCAAGTCGCAACAGCGCGTCGGTGTCGATCCGCTCTCTCGCCTCTCGTGACAACACAGGTCGTTTGTCTGAACTCACGTCGAAGCCTCGCGTTCGCCTATTGGCCTTTTCGCCCAGAGTGATACAGGCGGTTCTTGCCTATGTAAGCGGCTACAGTGTCGGCCACCAGATACCGGATACTCCTCCCCTCCTTCACGAGTTGCCGGATCTCGCTGGATGAGATATCCAGCGAGACTACTTCAACCAACAGGACCGGGCGGGGTTCATGATGTGCTTTTGCGGTCTCCCTCGTAATGTCAGAGATATTCACGTACTCAAAACGGGGGTTACCCAGGAGCTGCCGCTGCTCGGACGTCATGGAGCGCTCCACCTCATCAAGCCGCCATCCGGGACGGGCAGTGACGATGACTTGGGCAAGTGCCAGCAGCTCCCGTGCTTCCTTCCAGGTGGCGATATCGAGAAACGCATCCACGCCCATGATGAAGTAGATGACACTCTCCGCGCCATACAACTTCCGAAACTCCCGGAGCGTCTCAACCGAGTAGGATCGGCCCGGGCGGCTTAGCTCAATTGGGGAAACACTGAAGTACGGCGTATAGA
>JANGEZ010000163.1:0-2141 GCA_031838355.1 Candidatus Methylomirabilis sp. bin48
AGGCGCTGAAAGGCAGCCTTGGCCGGTTCCTTCTGCTCGAGTTCCCAGAGCGACTCTCCAAGATAGTAAAGGGCCTGGTCGTCGTACTCGAGTCCCGGGTACTCCTTCAGGACCGACTCAAACCGCGAGATGGCGGCGCCATATGCCTCACGGCGAAAGTAAAACTTGCCGACGAATAGCTCCCTCTGGGCCAGTTGCCGCTGACTCTCTGTTAGCATGGCCTGCGCGTCTGGTGCGAACTGGGAGCTACGGAATTCGCTGACCATGGTCCGAAACTCTTTGACCGCCTTTCTGGTCATCGTCTGATCACGGTCCACCTTCTCTATCTGGCGGAAGTAAGAAAGTGCTGTGTAATACTGGGCTTCATCAATCTGCTCATGTTGGGGGAACAGTTCGATGAACCGTTGGTACTCGGCGCGCGCCTCATCGTATCTCTTCTCATCGAAGTAGGAACGACCTACGTTCAGGCGAGCTGTCGGAACCAATTCGCTTTCAGGAAATTGGTTGATCATGCGCTGTAGGTGTTTGCGCCCATCGTCATACTTCTTCAGGGCAAATGCCGTATCAGCCAGGCTCATCAACTCCCGGTCAGAACTGCCTGGCGCCTCAACCTGCTTCGGTGAAAAGAGGTCGAGAGTCGCGCACCCCGAGACAGAGAGGAGGACAATCAGGCAACCTGCTACGAGTAGTTGGCGCCACAAATAGGACCTCATATCGAGCACCTCTGAGCTGTTCGAGAAAAACTCGCTCCTCTCGTCATGAAGCGAACAAAAGACTGTCGAGGAGCGATCGAATGACAGACTTCGGATTGCCGGATGGCAAAACAAGGATAGGAGGAGGCGCCGTCAATCCGCAATGGGTTTTGCGATCAGGCTGATTCGGCTTTTTTCTTATAGAGGACGATGGGCGGTTTCCGTTCAACCACGGACTCACGGTTGACGATGCACTCCGCAATCCCCGACTGTGAGGGGACCTCATACATGATGTCCAGCATGATCTCTTCAAGGATCGCCCGGAGCCCACGGGCGCCGGTCTGCCGTTTTACCGCCTCCTGAGCCACAGCGATGATCGCCTCGTCGGTAAGGGTCAATTTCACGTGCTCGAAATCGAAGAACCTTTGATACTGCCGTAAAAGGGCATTCTTTGGTTCTACAAGGATCCGCACCAGCGCCTTCTCGTCAAGCTCGTGTACGACCGCCACCACCGGCAGTCGCCCCACCAACTCAGGGATGAGGCCATACCGAAGCAGGTCTTCCGGTTGGGAATTGGCCAGTAGCTCGCTGGCTCGCTTTCCCCGCCTTCCCTGGATCTCGGCGCCGAATCCCATCGACTTCTGACCAATCCGATGTTCAATGACCTTCTCTAACCCAACGAATGCCCCGCCGCAGATAAACAGGATGTTCGTTGTGTCAACCTGCAGATACTCCTGTTGGGGATGCTTGCGCCCGCCCTGCGGCGGGACATTGGCCACGGTTCCCTCAAGGATCTTCAGGAGGGCCTGTTGGACGCCCTCCCCGGAGACGTCTCGCGTGATGGATGGGTTTTCAGACTTGCGCGCGATCTTGTCGATCTCGTCGATGTAAATGATCCCTCGCTCTGCCCGCTCCACATCGTAGTCTGCGACCTGCAGCAGTCGAAGAATGATGTTCTCCACGTCCTCCCCGACATATCCCGCCTCGGTGAGGGTAGTGGCATCGGCGATAGTGAACGGCACGTCCAGGATCTTAGCCAGGGTTTGCGCCAGCAGGGTCTTGCCACATCCGGTTGGACCGATGAGGAGAATATTTGACTTGGTCAGTTCGACGTCGTCAAAGGCCATCCTGGTATTGATACGCTTGTAGTGGTTGTGGACGGCGACTGCCAGACTCTTCTTGGCCCGGTCCTGGCCGATGACATACTGATCCAGGACCGACTTAATCTCGACAGGCTTGGGGAGCTCTCCGAAACCCTTACCCTTTTCCTCTTCCCATTCCTCAGCGATGATGTCGTTGCAGAGCTCGATGCACTCGTCGCAGATGTAGACTGTGGGACCGGCGATCAGCTTCCGAACGTCGTCCTGACTTTTTCCGCAAAAGGAGCAGGTGAGCTTTCCCCCGCCTTTCACCGCTTTGGCCATCTACCCCTCCCTCTAGCGTAGTGTA
>JANGEZ010000164.1:0-2117 GCA_031838355.1 Candidatus Methylomirabilis sp. bin48
CGAAGAGAGAAATGCGGCAGTAGACCCTTTGCCGTTAGTCCCGCCGATCAGGATGGACGGAAACCGACGGTGTGGATCTCCAACTGCCCCAAGAAGCCGCTGGATATTCTCGAGACCCAGCTTCATGCCGTAACGCTGGAGCCCGTAGAGATAGGTAATCGCCTGGGAATAGATCATACGCTACCTACGCTGAAGGATTCCCTTCGTTGACCTACCAGAGCGCGGAGTGTGGGTGGCGCCGAGCCAACCAGCGATCGAGTCCAAACGAGCGACCGGACCGGGTGAGGAAGACGACCAGCAGACCGGCCATAAACGCCTGGTCCGAGGTGGTGGCCGGCGACCCGCCCCCCTTGGCCAGATAGAAATTGAGTGTCATCCAGATCCCCACGAGTGCAGCCGGACGTGTCAAGAGCCCAAGCAGGAGCGCCAGGCCGCCCAGGATCATCCCCCAGGTGATCAGCCAGGCAAGGAGCTGATAATGGGGAATTGCCACGCCGGTCAGGAAAGGCTTATACCAGTCAAACGCCCCGGTGGTCTTGGTTGTGAGCCACTTCTCTAACACGCCTGAACCGGTAAAGTCGCTGGTCAACTTCCCGAGGCCATCTAGGAAAAAGTAGTAGCCGAAAAAGATGCGCAGGAGTGCGACCTGCCAGAGCTTTGTTTCTGTCTGCCAGTTGCCCAGCAGCGGTTTGGTCACCGATGCTCCTGATGAGTGTCCACGCTTACAGCTTCTCAACCTCGATGACCCGGATGCTGTCATCCTCGCGAGTTGAGAGGAGTTTCAGGCCGACGCCGGCCAGCAACGATTCGAAGATCGCGGTCGCAAACGGGAATGGGTCGGCGTCAAACGCGAATTCCACTCGCTCGCCTGGCTGAAGCTCCTCGGCATGAATCTGAAAGACGCGCTTTAAGTAGGTGATGATATCCGCGCTACACGCGGGAGCCCGGACAACAATGCGCCGCATCGGCCTGTCCTTTACCCCAATCGGGGATCGGAGGCTCACGTTAGATCTTTTTCCGCGTCAGGTACCAACGTTCGGCGCCTGCCTTGACGCGCTTGTCAGCCTCATCGATCGTCTGCGGCGGGGGAACGATCACATCTTGGCCGGGCTGCCAGTCGACCGGGCAGGCGACCCCATACTTGTCGACGGTCTGTAGCGCCTTCAGGCTCCGCAGTATCTCGTCAATGTTCCGCCCAAACGGGATCGGATAGTACATGGCGAAACGGACGACCCCCTCAGGGTCGATGAAGAAGACGCCGCGGACGGTGAGGCCGACCTCGGGGTTGATCAGATCGTAGAGGTTGGCCACGATCTTCTCGGGATCGGCGACCACCGGGAAGTCAATCTTGACCTTGGCCGACTCCTCCATGTGGCGGAGCCACTCGATGTGTGAGTAGATGCTATCCACGCTCAGGCCGATCACCTCGCACCCGAGGTCCTTGAATTCCTTGTGTCGCTTAGCGAACTGGATGAACTCTGTCGTGCAGACCGGCGTAAAGTCGGCGGGGTGAGCAAAGAATAGGACCCACTTGCCGCGGAACTGGGACAGGGAGATGGGGCCCTTCGTGGTATTAGCGGTGAAATCCGGCGCCTTTGATCCGATCTTGACCATTGTGACCTCCTTTGAGGCTTCTTTTATGGAGTTGTCCGAATCGAGCTTTGTGCTCCTCGTTTCAATCAGCCCAACTGTCGTACACTCAGAGGTACTGATTCAACACCATTGTAGTCTATAGTTCACCTTTGGCGAACAACGATTTTTTGATCGCCATCGGGACCGATGCGCCCAGGGGCTTGCCTGAGCCTTTGATCTGGTCAGAACATCCCATTCACCTGGCGCAGCCACCGGAAGAGCCACGCGATCGTGAGCAGCAGGCTCAGCAGCGCAACCGTCATTTGCGCTGGGGGATAATCGTAATGGTTCGCGAGCACGAACCCGATTGCGCCGGTCATGACGGCAACGAGTGGGGCGACAAGGAACATTGGGCGAACCTCGCGGCAGATATTCTTTGCGACAAGGGCTGGAAGCACCAGGCACCCAAACGTATACAACATCCCGGACGATCTGATGGACAACCCCACGGCGAGACCGAGCAAGGTGGAGATGACCGCTGCCCA
>JANGEZ010000165.1:0-4203 GCA_031838355.1 Candidatus Methylomirabilis sp. bin48
CAGCCACTCGGCAACCGTCTTGCCACTGAGCAGACTATACAGTAGGGGGATCAACGTCTCTCGGTGGGCAACGCGCTGCGGATTGGTTGCAAAGCGCGGATCCTGTGCCCATGCGGCGACACCCGCCGCGACGCAGAACCGCTGCCACTGCTCATCGTTGCCGATGGCCAGGATCAGGTAGTCATCCGCCGCTTGAAACGCTTCGTACGGTACGATGCTCTTGTGCGCGTTGCCCCAACGCCCCGGTACCTCGCCAGAACAGAGGTAGTTGCTCGCCACGTTTGCCAGTACCGCGATCTGCGAATCGTAGAGCGCGATGTCAAGATGCTGTCCAACGCCTGTTCGCTCCCGGACAAAAAGAGCCGAAAGGACAGCGTTGCACGCGAACAGGCCGGCGGCCACGTCCGCGATGGCCACCCCGACCTTCATGGGCGGGCCGTCGGGCTCACCGGTGATCGACATCAGACCGCTACGACCCTGAATCAGAAAGTCGTAGCTCCCTAACTCGCGGTCGGGGCCGGTATGCCCGAACCCGCTGATAGAGCAGTACACGAGGCGCGGGTTGATGGCCTTCAGATCCGCGTAACCCAGACCGAGTTTGTCCAGGACGCCGACACGAAAGTTCTCGATGAGCACATCGCTGCCTCGCGCAAGTTCACGGGCAAGGGCAAGACCGCGTTCGTGTTTGAAGTTGAGCGTGAGGCTCTGCTTATTCCGGTTGCAGCACAGGTAATAGGCCGACTCCCCGCTAAAAAACGGCGGTCCCCAGTGGCGTGACTCGTCGCCAACGTCTGGGCGCTCGACCTTGATAACCTCAGCGCCCAGGTCGCCCAGCATCATCGCGCAGTAGGGTCCCGCCAGATGCCGCGACAGGTCCAGGACCCGCACACCGTCCAGTGCTCCGGCCATTACGCGTCCTCCTCAAACGGATAGGGTGGCAGCGGTTGCGAGAGCGGCTTATCGGTCCGGTAGCCTAATGCATACTCCGCCTGAATCAACTGGTGGATTTCCTGCGTGCCTTCATAGATCAACGCCCCGCGGGCGTTGCGAAAGTAGCGTTCGACAGGGAACTCGTCACTGTAGCCATACGCCCCATGAATCTGGACCGCATCATCTGCGGCCCGGAAGGCGTTGTCGCAGTTCATCCACTTGGCCAGGCTGACCTCACGTGTGCAGCGCATCCCCCGATTCTTCAGCCAGCCGACCTGATAGTACAATAATCGTCCGCTGTCACGCCCAGCGACCATGCGGGCGATCTTTTGCTGCATCAGTTGGTGCTTCCCGATAGGTTGTCCGAAGCTCTGCCGCTGCTCGGCGTAAGAGATGCTGGCCTCAAGACAGGCCTCCATCAAACCAACTGCGCCGGCGGCGACCGCGTAGCGGCCGTTGTCCAGCGCACTCAGAGCGATCGTGAGCCCTTCGCCTTCCGCGCCGACGCGGTTTTCGGCGGGTACGCGCGCCTCTTGCAGAGCGATGCTGCCGGTGTTGCCGATGCGCCCGCCCAACTTGTGGTGGAGGCTGGAACTGCTCACACCGTCAAAGCCTCGCTCGATGATGAACGCAGAGATGCCGCGATGGCCCGCTCCACGGTCGGTATAGGCAAAGATCAGAAAATGGTCGGCGACGTCGGCCAGGCTGATCCACGTTTTCTCGCCGTTGAGGATGTAGCTCGCGCCGTCGCGCCGGGCGGTCGCGCGGATGCCCGCGACATCGCTTCCGGCGTCCGGCTCGGTCAGCGCAAACGCCGCCAGCTTCTCGCCACGGGCCTGCGGGACGAGATACCGTTGTTTCTGTTCTTCGCTTCCCCACTGCAGCAGGGCCAGCGAGTTGAGGGCAAGATGCACAGCGATCAGGACGCGAAACGCGGTATCAGCGCGCTCCAGCTCTTCGCAGACGATCCCGAGGCTCAGGTAATCCAAGCCCAGCCCGCCATAGCGACGGGGAATGCAGAGACCCAGCAGGCCCTGGGCCGCCATCTTGGGCACGATGTCGGCCGGGATCTGCTCGGCCCGCTCCCAGTCGCGCAGATGCGGCAGGATCTCGTGGCGGCAGAACTCGCGCGTGGCGTTGCGGACGGCCTCATGATCCGGGGTTAGTGCGAAGTCCATGCTGACGCTTCCGTCCTTTCAGGGCAATCCCGCGTGCGACTGCCGGCCCGTCCATGCGCTTACCGAAGTGCGCGACGCGCACCGCCGCCCACACTCTGTTCTATCCCCTACCCTACACCCCACACCCTATACCCTGTCTTAATATCACAGGGCGCAGGTGCGAAACCCGGCAAAGACGTCACGTCGGTCCGGCAGGAAGAAATTGCGAAACGAGTTGCGGACCAGGCGAGATCGGGTGGCCCACGCCCCCCCTCTCAAGACCTTGCGATAGCCGAACCAAGGCGCCGAATATTCTCTATATGGCGAATCGACCGTAAATCCGGGGAATGGAAAGAAGGGGGAAGCAGTCCACTCCCAAATATTGCCGACCATCTGGCGGCAGCCGAAGGCGCTGTCACCGGCTGCGTACGCTCCCACATCAACGCATCCCAGCCGACGTGAATCCAGGTTGGCGTGTTCGGGCGTAGGCGGCTCATCTCCCCAGGGGTAGCGTCGCTTGTGCCTGGTGATGCTTGTGCCGCCAGGGGCGGGTTCCGCGCTGGCCGCCATCTCCCACTCTGCCTCGGTGGGAAGCCGTCTGCCCGCCCAATGACAGTACGCATCCGCCTCGTACCAGTTCACGTGGAGGACGGGGGCATGCGCTTCGAGTGGAACGAGTTGGTCGAAATGCCTGCGCAGCCAGCCGTTCTGTCCACGGTGCCAATAGATCGGCCGTTGCGCTCCCGTCTTGGTACGCCAGATCCACCCTTGAGGACTCCATGACTTACGCTGAAGGTAACCCCGATCCCCGACGAACTCGGCGAACTGCGCGTTGGTCACCGGAGCTCTGGCGATCTTGAATGGAGAGATGTCGACCGGGTGGGCCCATTTCTCGTTATCGAACACAAAGGGCAGATCAGGCGTGGCGCCCAACTGAAATGCCCCCCCCGGGATCTCGACGTCTCCGGGCCATGGGCCGCCGCCCAGCCCGTGTGCGCTCGACCCATTCTCGGTGATATTAAGCCCTGGGGCGGGGTATTCCAGGGTCTGCCTCATGTAGGTGAATGCCTCCTCGTGCATGTCTTCGTGCAGTACGGAGAGCAGATACAGGTAGGTCTCCTCAGCGCCGGGCTGGTCGGAAGCCAGACGCTTGAGGACAGAGTCGAGTACCCTGTTCTTGTAATCAAGGGTAGCCTCTCTCGAAGGCAGGGGCAGGCCCCAGCGATCACAGTGATCTATCTTGAACGAGTCGTAAAAACTCTCTGCCCCCTCCAGCAGGAACTTGGTGGAACCAAGAACCGGCAGGAGAAAGACATCATAAAAAAAGGCCGTATGCCCAAGCTCCCAGAGGAAAGGATTGACAGTCTCCGTTTGGGGAACAACCAGTTGCGTCTCCGCCAGATCTTGAACCAGCCCAATGGTTCGCTCGTGGGCGTCAGTCACCATACAAGCAAGCTGAGACGCGGGAATGGTGGTTGGCATCGAATCCTCCCTGTTGAGCAAAATAACCGCTCCCGATCCCTCCGCTGCCTGGCCGCAATACCGGTTCTCACCATGGATTCGGCGACACGCTCTGCCTTCACCCTGCTGGAGGGACCGTACCCCGCGAATTATAAGTCCGCATTGGGAAGCGAGCAAGGGTTCTTTGAATCATCTGAAAGCGCCCAAAAAGTATAGACACTGGAGACAGGTGATGTATGCTCTCCGGTGAGCACACCTCACCGGGCGAATGCCTGCGTGATGAGGGGAGAAGACGACATTATGACCGCGCACGACTTGGAACGACTCATTCGCGATCTTCCAAAAGCAGAGTTGCATGTGCATATTGAGGGCACGTTAGAACCTGAACTGCTGTGTGAGATGGCCAGGCGCAATCACCTGACCCTCCGATTTCAAACGGTCGAGGAGCTTCGCAAGGCGTATAGCTTTCACAACCTCCAGTCGTTCCTGGATATCTATTATGAAGGAACCTGCGCGCTTCTTTCCGAGCAAGATTTCTTTGATTTGACCTGGGCCTATCTTGAGCGTGCCGCGCGACAGAATGTTCGCCACGTGGAGATCTTCTTCGATCCCCAGGCCCACACCGGTCGGGGCGTCCCATTTGAAACGGTTATCA